>JABSOJ010000077.1 GCA_013216005.1 Alteromonadaceae bacterium
ATCGCTGGAGAGCTTGTTATATAAGCCTTTAGCAAAAATAAAAAAAAGGGACAACAATGTTATGGAACAGAGCCATATTTTATTAGGTCGCAATGTCAGTTGAAGAAAGAAATTTTTTAGTTCTCTTTCTTCATCGCAAACATATTTCCGAAAAATTTTCACACTGATTTTAAACCAATCGGCTCACACAGCCCCCATTTTTCAGATACGTTAAATTTAAAAACCATGTTCTTTTTAGATCAAATTAAGATAACTTTTCAGTTAACCAAGGGTGAACCGTTTCCAACGCACTGGCAACATTTTCAGGTTGACTACCACCCGCTTGAGCCATGTCAGGACGACCGCCACCTTTACCACCTACTTGTTGAGCGACCATATTAACCAATTCTCCGGCTTTAACTTTACCCGTTAAGTCTTTAGTAACGCCAGCAATTAAACTCACTTTACCGTTGCCCGCTGTGGCTAACATAATAATGCCTGAGCCCATTTTATTCTTTAGCTCATCAACCATACCGCGTAAAGCTTTAGCTTCTACGCCATCCAAATGGGTAATTAAGGTTTTAATACCGTTAATATCAATGGTTTGAGAAAGTAAATCTGACCCAGCTTGTGAAGCAAGCTTTTGTTTTAACGTATTGATTTCTTTTTCCAGCTCTT
Organism: Alteromonadaceae bacterium; assembly: GCA_013216005.1. Lineage (GTDB taxonomy): Bacteria > Pseudomonadota > Gammaproteobacteria > Enterobacterales > Alteromonadaceae > JABSOI01. The sequence continues at coordinate 658 of JABSOJ010000077.1, forward strand.
TGTTACGGCTGAGCATTAAATCCACTTTACTGTTAACACTTGCCATGTCCGATTTAAGCTTACTGGCAACGTCTGTCAATGAATCAGACATTTGCTCAATGTATCGCATTGCACAGCCGGCAGAAACAGCTTCTATTCGACGTACACCCGCAGCAATACCTGATTCAGATGTAATTTTAACCAAACCTATATCACCGGTTCGATCTACATGAACACCACCACATAATTCAGTAGAAGTAGCACCTAAGGTAACCACTCTAACTTCATCGTCATATTTTTCACCGAATAAAGCCATTGCACCTTTTTCTTTGGCTTCATCTATTTGCATCAACTCTGTCTGACGCTTCCCGTTAGCGCGAATATCTTCATTGACCATACGTTCAACATCACGTAACTCTTGTGCGGTAACACCTTCAAAATGAGAAAAATCGAAACGAATCTTTTCAGCGTCAACCAGTGATCCTTTTTGAATAACATGATCACCTAACACTTTGCGTAAAGCACCGTGCAATAGATGTGTCGCTGAATGGTTTTTAACAATTGCCGCCCTGCGTTCAGTGTTTATTTCTGCTTTAACCAATGCATTAAGCTGGATCTCAGTTCGGGCAATACCTTGATGGGCAAATGCACTGCCTAGTTTAATCGTATCCTGAACTTCAAAAACACCATCATTTACCTGTAAGAATCCGCTATCACCTACTTGTCCGCCTGACTCCGCATAAAAAGGCGTTGAATCAAGAATAACCATGCCAGTTTCACCCGCAGATAAAACAGATACAGAACTTTCACTGTTAAATAGCTCTACTACTGTCGCAGTAAATGCATTATTGGTATAACCGTCAAACTGAGTAATATGATCAGATTTTAATTGTTCATTGTAGTCTGTACCAAACTGACTCGCTTTTTTTGCTCTTTCTCTTTGTTGCTGCATAGCACCATCGAAACCATCAACATCTATTTTTAAATTACGTTCACGGGCAATATCCCCGGTTAAATCAGCAGGAAAACCGTAAGTATCATAAAGTTTAAAGACATCATCACCGTTTATGGTATCACCAGATAAATCAGCCAAAATATCTTCTAACAATGCCATACCACGGTCTAGGGTACGACCAAACTGCTCTTCTTCAATACGTAATATTTTTTCAACGATATGTTGCTGCTGTACTAATTCAGGATAAGCTTCGCCCATTTGAGCCACTAACGACGCCGCTAATTTATGGAAGAAATGATCACTGGCTTCTAATTTATGACCATGTCTGATCGCACGACGAATAATACGGCGTAGTACATAACCACGCCCTTCATTTGAAGGCATAACACCATCAACAATCAAAAAGCTACAAGAACGAATATGATCAGCAATAACGCGTAAAGATTTATGCTCAAGATCAGTGCAGTTTAATAATTTTGCTGCATCACCGATCAAGCCCTGGAAAATATCAATTTCATAATTGCTGTGCACATTTTGCATGATTGCAGAAATACGCTCCAAACCCATGCCAGTATCAACTGATGGTTTTGGTAGAACTTCCATAGTACCGTCTCCATGACGGTTATATTGCATGAAAACTAAGTTCCAAATTTCGATAAAGCGATCACCGTCTTCATCTGGAGAACTTGGAGGTCCGCCAAAGATGTCTTCACCATGATCATAAAATATTTCTGAACATGGCCCACATGGACCAGTATCACCCATTGACCAAAAATTATCTGACTCATACTTTTTACTGGCTGATTTATCACCTATGCGAATAATTTTGTCTTCTGATAGTCCAATTTCATTTGCCCAATAAGCAAAAGCTTCATTGTCACTTTCGTATACGGTTACAAGCAACTTTTCTTTTGGTAATTTTAAAACATCGGTTAAAAATTCCCATGCAAATCTAATTGCGTCTTCTTTAAAATAATCACCAAAACTAAAATTACCCAACATTTCGAAGAAAGTATGATGGCGGGCGGTATAACCGACATTTTCTAAATCATTATGCTTACCACCAGCGCGTACACAGCGTTGCGAAGAAGTTGCCCGTGTATAACTACGTTTTTCGCCACCTAAAAATACATCTTTAAAAGGCACCATACCCGCATTGGTAAATAATAATGTCGCGTCATTACCCGGTACTAATGAGCTACTAGGCACAATTTGATGTTGCTTAGTGGCAAAAAAATCTAAAAAGGCCTGACGTACATCGGCACTACTTTTAATCATGGGAATATCCAAGTTGTTGAAAATAAAATATCTGTAATGCCAGTGGCATTAACCCGCATTCAGTACCGTCATTATCTCATCAGTTGAGAAACCACGATATTGTAAAAAACGCATCCGTTTTGCTTTGTCTTGCTGATCTTTAATGGCTGTACCACCAAATCGTTTATTATACGCAAGCTCAGCTTGAAGATACCAATCTATTTCTTGATTTTTATTGAGTGAATTAAATATTTCACTTCCTACACCTTTTTGCTGTAATTGGTGTTTGATATAACGCCAGCCATAACCACGCCCAACTCTATATCGAAATATTGCATCAGCAAACCGCTCATTGCTTAAGTAGTCTTCTTCAAGTAAAAACTCAACCACTGGTTCAATATCCTCAATGGTAAACTCTCGTTTACTCAATTTTTGGATTAATTCTTTAGTTGAGTGCTCTCGTCTGGATAACAATCCAATAGCACAATGAATAATTTCTTTTTTCACAATTTTATCAAGGCTTTTTTAAAAAAAGTATTTATACCCAAAACAACTGAAATTCCGATCGGGCATACAATATTACAGTGCACTTATTTTACCTGAAATTAACAGCAAGATAACAGATTAAAACTGTTTTTAACCACACTTTAATCAAAAAATAAATATAAGATGATTAAATTACGCTAATTGCTTTTTACATTAGGGTAATTATCACGCAAAATAACAATATACAAAACGGCTTTCATAAAACAGCTACTAACAACAAGGATTTGTATGAAAGAACTATTGAACCATATTTACCGCGTTATATTTATCTTTCTGACCGTGGCAGCTCTGCAGTCGTGCGGTGGTTCTGGTAAGAAGGAACCCATTTATACAATTTCAGCCGATATTACTGCGATTAATTTTAAGACTGAAATTCGAAACAATACTACCGAATCCGTAAAAGTAGCTATTACTTTTGAGGGTGAAGGCTTATTAGTTGGTTTCTCTCCAAACAGCACTCCTATAGCCTGGTTAAGTTTTCGAACTGAAAACGTCACCGCTAATTCAGCTGAAATATTTATTGACGTGGTAAACGCCCAAAACATAATGGCTGATTTATATACTACCCAATTAAGGTTTTCTACCGGAGATATCGCTACCAGAAACTTGGTGCATCATGATATTGATGTTTCTTTATTAATATGGAACCAACTTACCTTTGGTGATACTTTTGGTACTGATAACATTGATAGCCAGACAATTGAATTTTCAAATAAAGATAATACCTGGACAGTTCACACTGACGTTGAGTGGTTAACGACCGAAACTGTCTATGATGAAGAAACCCAAAAGAGCTCAATAACTGTAACGCCAGTTATAACCGAAACTGATTTTAGTACGGCAGGATTATATCAGGCAAATCTTATATTTACTGGCCCTAATGGAAATAACAGTCAACCTGTTAATTTAGGTTTAGACAATGTTTACCTTTATGCTGACACCTCTGCCATTGCATTTACCACCACAGGCAATATAAAGGCAACCGAACAAATAATTACGGTAGGGACTAATGCACCTGCAGGAATAAGTTCGATAAATTGGCAAGCAACAACCAACACACCCTGGATAACCATTACGCCAATTATTGATAGTAATAAAATAAAAATATCTGCCGACACAAACCTTGCACCAGATAACCAAATATCGACTGCCAATATAATTATTGCTCCACTTGATGAAAGCGATATTGTATCCGAATCAATCAAAGTATCACTTTATAAAAGTGAACTAATAACAGAAAACACCTCGATATCTGAAATAGCGGTTAATGACAATGCAATGGTGACATCACCGTTATTGCCTTACGTTTACCTTGGTGTAGATAATGAACTTCGGGTTTATAACCAATATACTGCTGAAATTGTTGCTACTTTAACCGTCGCCCCTACCGAATTATTATTAGAAAACTTTGTTATCCATCCTAATGGTAAATTATTGCTGGCAAGCGCCGTCGAAACAACAATAATAGAAGACGAAGAAGGTAATACCACCGAAACCACTGAAACATACAGATATAAAATCGACCTGTCGGAACTTACTTTTGTTGAGCTTGAAAACACGGACATACAACTTGACCCGATTAAATTTGTCCGCTTGCATGGCCGTTATTTTGTGGTAACACAGGCATTTGAATTTACCACTGAAAATCTTGATGTGCTTTTCTCTGATAATTTATTTTCAACCCGCTCAGTTAACGTTGCCCAACTAACAAATACGTTATTTGCGCTTGATGTAGACACATCAAATTTCAAAAGATATACAACTAAGCTCAACGACTATACCGCTAATATTTTAGACTTAACGTTAACTCATGAATATCGCCCTGAAAATTTATCAAATACTGACGATATCTTTAATTTTGTCGTAAGCGATGATGAAAAAAATATTTATGCCATAAGCCCGACAAGTGAATGGATAAGCTTTGACGGTGAAAGTTTTATTGATCATGGATTACTGAACACAGGTCTTTCAGAAGAAAACATAAACAACACCGTTGTAGCCATAAATAAAAGTACAAATAATCGACCTCATTTTGTTCGTATTGCTCAAAACAATGATTTTTTCGTTAATATATATAACAATCAACAACGTTTAACTGCAACAATTGATTTAGGTATTAATTTATCAAATACAGTAGCACTTTCCTCTGATAATAAAAGAATGTTTATTAACGCCCAGAATACTCAAATTGTTGACATAGTCACGCTATCACAATTTGATGTTTCACCAATGAACCTATCCTTTTCTGGTGCTTTGGCTAACAACTCATATGAAGCCCAAGTTATAGAAATTTCAGGTATTGATGAAAATTGGCAGGCAACAACAACCGCCAGCTGGTTAGAAATATCTCAGCTAAATAACGAGGGTCTCTCTCAATTATCCGTTAATATTATTAGCGCAGATATTACTACGTCAGGACAACAAACAGGCACAATAATGATAGATGATCCTGCAAGTGGGACTTCAACAATTATTACCGTTGAATTAACAATAGAAGAGTAAATGTTATTGCTATTTGGTTATTAAAATTTCAATCTTTAGTTTAAATGAAAAAAGCCCGACAAAATGTCAGGCTTTTTTCATTTACTTTACTTTAACAGTAAACAGCTAGAGCAATAAAACTATACTCGTTCAAACACTGTAGCAATACCTTGGCCTAAACCGATACACATTGTGGCTAAACCAATATTTACATCCTTGCCTTCCATCAAGTTAATCAGCGTACCAGAGATACGCGAACCAGAACAACCTAGTGGGTGACCTAGTGCAATAGCACCACCGTTCAAGTTGATCATATCATCCATTTTATCTTCAACTTTTAAAGCTCTCATACATGACAATGCTTGAGCAGCAAATGCTTCGTTAAACTCTGCCATTTCAATATCATCAATGGTTAAACCAGCGCGCTTCAGTGCTTTGTTCGTCGCAGGAACAGGGCCATAACCCATCGTTGCCGGATCGCAACCTGCCACAGCCATACCACGAATTTTAACACGTGCTTTAAGCCCTAACTCTTTTGCTTTATCAGCAGACATTACTAACATTGCTGAAGCACCGTCAGATAAAGCAGAAGAAGTACCAGCAGTTACCGTACCATTTACCGGATCAAATACCGGACGTAATGCAGATAAACCTTCAACAGTAGTATCAGGACGAATAACTTCATCATGCTCTACTACAATTAATGAACCGTCAGCATCATGACCTTGAGTGGCAACAATTTCGTTGTCCCAACGACCAGCTAATGTGGCTTCATGTGCTTTTTGATGAGAACGAGCACCAAAGGCATCTTGCATTTCACGGCTGATACCATGCTGTTTGCCAAGCAACTCAGCAGTTAAACCCATGTTGCCAGACGCACGGGCAATGTGTTTACTTAGTGCCGGATCAAAATCAATATCATACATCATAGGCACATGGCCCATATGCTCAACACCACCGATCAAAAACACGTCACCTTGACCCGCTATAATACTGGTAGTAGCATCGTGCAATGCCTGCATTGATGAACCACATAAACGGTTAACCGTTACGCCACCAATAGATTTTGGTAAACCAGCTAAAATTGAAGCATTACGTGCAATATTAAAACCTTGCTCTTTCGTTTGCTTAACACAACCCCAAATAACATCTTCAATGTCATTAGGATCTAATGCCGAGTTACGCAGTAAAATTTGTTCCATCAAGTGTGCTGATAATTTTTCTGCACGAACATTACGGAATACACCTGCTTTTGAACGTCCCATAGGAGTTCGTATACAATCAACTATTACAACTTCTTTCATTATATTTCTCCTAAGGTTATACTTTTACGTCTGTGTTGAAGTAAGATTTGCCCGATTTAGCCATTTCGCGTAAACCGTCAGTTACTTGATAAATTTCACCTAAATCAGCATATTTGTCTGCCATTTCGATGAATTTGCCTAAACCAATAGTTTCTAAATAACGAATTGCACCCCCTCTGAACGGAGGAAAACCAATACCGTAAATCAAGCCCATATCAGCTTCAGCGGCTGTATCAACAACACCTTCTTCTAAACAACGTACAACTTCATTAACCATAGGTATCATCAGGCGAGCAATAATTTCTTCGCTGCTGAAATCTTTCTTTTCTGCGCAGTTCGGAGCAAATAATTCATAAGCAGCGACTGCAGGAACTTTCTTAGGACGACCACGTTTATCTTTCATGTGATCATAAAAACCTTTACCGTTTTTCTGACCAAAACGCTCATTCGCGTACAAAGTACTTACCGGATCGTTGTCCAACTTCTGCATGCGTGTAGGGAAACCGGCAGACATTACACCAGTACAGTGATCTGCAGTATCAACACCAACCACATCAAGCAAATAAGCCGGACCCATAGGCCAACCAAATTGTTTTTCCATGACTTTATCAATAGCAACAAAATCAGCACCTTCAAGTACTAACTGGCTAAAACCTGCAAAATATGGGAATAAAACACGGTTAACATAAAAACCAGGACAATCATTAACAACAATAGGTGATTTACCCATTTTCGCTGCATAAGCAACAACAGCAGCAACTGTTTCGTCTGAAGTATCTTTACCGCGAATAACTTCAACTAGCGGCATTCTGTGTACCGGATTAAAAAAGTGCATACCACAGAAATTTTCAGGACGTTTAACACTTTGTGCTAATAAATCAATTGAGATAGTTGAAGTGTTTGACGTTACAATACAGTCTTCGCTAACAATTGATTCCACTTCCGCTAAAACCATGCCTTTAACTTTAGGGTTTTCAACTACCGCTTCAACAATAATATCAACATCTTTAACGCTGTCATAACTAAGTGACGGCGTAATATTATTTAATACACCTGCCATTTTCTTAGCGTTTAAACGACCACGTTCAACTTGTTTAGTTAATATGCCAGCCGCAGTACTTAAACCTAAATCAAGCGCTTGATCATTAATATCTTTCATAATGATCGGCGTACCTTTATAAGCCGATTGATAAGCAATACCACCGCCCATAATGCCTGCACCTAATACAGCAGCTTTATTAACAGCTTTCGTCGCTTGCTTACTTGCTTTTTTAGCCTTACCTTTAATCACCTGGTCTGCCATAAACAAACCAATTTGTGCAGTAGCGGCTTCAGTTTTAGCCAGTTTTGCAAAACCAGCGTTTTCCAGTGCCATAGCGCCAGCTCGGTCTAAACCAGAAGCAGCTTCTATTGTACTAACCATCATCATTGGCGCAGGATAATGCTTACCCGCTTTTGCCGCGATCATGCCTTTACAAGTACTGAAAGTCATTATGTTTTCAACAGGACTAAGTCGTAATGCTTCTAACTTAGGCTGACGTTTTGCGCGCCAATCTAACTTGCCAGCAATCGCTAATTTAAGCATACTTATTGCTGCAGTTTGTAATTTTTCTGGTTCTACTACCGCGTCAAGCAAGCCAACTGCTAAGGCAGCATCTGCTTTATACGCTTTACCAGTCGACATCCATTCAACAGCATTATCGGCACCAATAATACGGGGAAGACGAACAGTTCCACCAAAACCAGGCATTAAACCCAGTTTAACTTCAGGTAAGCCAATGCTTACACTGGTGTCGGCAACACGGTAATCACAAACTAGGGTCATTTCACAACCACCACCTAATGCCACACCGTTTATAGCAGCAATGGTTGGTAATTGAATATCTTCAAATGAATCGAAAACATCAGAGGCACTTTTAACCCAAGGCACTAAGGCTTCTTCAGGCTGCTTGAATGTTTCCAGAAATTCTGTAATGTCTGCACCAACAAGAAATGTTGATTTACCTGACGTTACCATCACGCCTTTTGCATCACTACAGTTGTTTATCGCAGCAACTACCGCTCTGTACTCTTCGAAAGTTGCTTGATCAAATTTGTTTACTGAACCTTGGGCGTCAAATTTTAATTCAACAATGCCGTCTTCTAATAACTGGGCAGAAAGGCTTTTGCCTTGATATATCATGCTTGGTCTCCTTCACCTAAATGTGGTGTTGATGTATTGATGATCTATTTTTTTGTTTATATTTAAATGTATTACAAGTGTACAATTAAGTACTTAAATTCTAATAATTCAAACTTTAGCAGTTAACGCTCAAATAAGAATGGACTTCACTATTTCGATAACGTTTAAATGCTGAGTCTCAAATAATAGCTGAAAGAGTGTGCCTTGAAAAAAAGTGAATAGCAAATTTATTTAAACACTTGTTTTAATCAGGCGTATCAACCAGATTTGTAATCAAAATATTTTGGTCAAAAAAAATTCACACCCGAATTGAGTGTGGTAACTGCATACATAATTTTGTACGTAACTACGCAGACAACAAAGTATAGGCAAAATTATCAATTAAACATTTTGATACCACTAAACAGTTAGCGTTTTCTAATAATTAAGATAGGATAAGGCAATTTTCTTCATTAGATACATAATAGAATGTCATTTCCCTTTTATAATGCCTTTATATATATACTCGCCTTTTGCAGTGGCTTTTGCATTATGGGGATTGAACTTTTAGGTGGTCGTATTCTGGCTCCTTATTTTGGTAGTAGTATTCATATTTGGGGCAGCATAATTACCATATTCATGCTTAGCTTGTCATTTGGCTATTTAGCCGGAGGTAAGTTATCGACCCAAAACGCTTCTCTGACAAAATATGGCAGTATTTTTATTGCCGCCGGCATTGCTATTTTGCCCATTGCCCTGTCATCAGAGTGGATCATGGAAAGCATTTTTCTGACGATAGAAGATAGTCGCTACGGATCGTTACTTGCGTCAATGGCTTTATTTTTTATTCCGACAATTATTCTAGGTATGTTATCTCCTTATTCAGTACGTTTACTTGTTAAAGACAAAAATGAAAGTGGCAAGGTTGCCGGCGTTTTATATTTTGTTTCAACATTAGGCAGTGCTTTGGGCACCATTATTACTTCTTTTTATTTTGTTTTAATGTTCGATATTAATACAATTATTATCAGCTTCAGTCTCACTTTAGTTCTGCTGGGTATAATGGCTATTTTCCTGAATAAATTCAGCAACCAGTCTAAAATTTATCAGACCCCACAGGTAGGAACTCAAGCTCATGGTTAAAATAAAATTTATTAGTCTTGTAGGATTGCTCATCGGATTTATTGTCAGTTTTAGCACTAATATTAACGCTACAATAATTCATAGTGAGCGTTCACTTTACCGCAATATTATTGTGGAAGATAAAGCCGAGCTACGTTGCCTGAAATTTAATGTTAAACATAGAAAAAGTAATCAAAGTTGTTTCTTCAAGAACAACCCTCAAAAGTTAGTATTCAATTATACTAAATTACTATTTTCCAGCCTGCTGCTTATTGATCAGCCTAAACGTATTTTAATTGTTGGTTTAGGTGGCGGTACAATGTCTAATACTTTACACCAATTATTTCCCGATGTTGCCATTGATAATGTAGAAATTGATCCCGCTGTTATTTCTGTCGCCCGACAATATTTTAATTTTATTGAAAATGATTCAATCCACTCACAAGTACAAGACGGTCGTATTTTTGTTAAACGGGCTATTTTGAAAAAAAAGAAATATGACTGGATAATTCTCGATGCTTTTAACGGTGATTATATTCCGGAGCATTTAATGACCAAAGAATTTCTTCAAGAAGTAAAACAGTTGCTAAGCGCAAATGGCGTATTAGCTTCAAATACTTTTTCTGTCAGTGATCTTTACAACCATGAATCTGCAACTTATCACGCAGTGTTTGGCGATTTTTATAATGTTAGAAATACCACCAACACCAACCGTATCATCTTAACTTCGCAACAAGGGTTACCTTCGCCGGATAAAATGGCTTTACGGGCAGCAGCACTCGCTGATAAATTGTCACCGTTTGGTATCAATATTACCGATGTTCTCAAAAGCATCACTTCAACCGGACAATTACAAGACTGGCCAGATGATACCCGTTTATTAACGGATCAATATTCACCAGCCAATCTCTTAAATCAAAAATAGCTTGAATCAATATTAGCGGTTCAAAAATTGCGCATCCAGTTTAGCTAAATTTAAATTAACAAGTAGTGAGTCGTTTAGATGTATTAATCATGATCATACATCGTATATAATACTGACCGATTTAAAATAATTTAGTGGAAAGAGTTGTGGGTAATAATCTCGAAAAACGTTTAAATAAATTTATTAGTGAATCTGGCTTTTGTTCAAGACGGGCAGCAGATAAATTAATTGAACAAAATCGAGTAACGATAAATGGCGAACATCCCGAATTAGGCACAAAGGTTTTACCTGGCGATAAAGTATTTGTAGATGGCAAACCTATAAAAGCCAGCGAAGAAAATAAATCTGATCGCATTTACATTGCTTATCACAAACCAATTGGCATTACCTGTACTACCGAACGACATGTCAAAGGTAATATCATTGATGCTATTCGTCATAAAGAACGAATTTTCCCTATTGGCCGTCTTGATAAACCTTCTGAAGGATTAATATTTTTAACCAGTGATGGCGACATCGTTAATAAAATACTTCGGGCAGAAAATGCCCACGATAAAGAATATATCGTCACCGTAGATACACCAGTAAGTGAACGATTTATCGAACGTATGTCCCGTGGCGTTCCAATTCTGGGTACTATTACCAAACCATGTAAGGTTATGGTTAAAAGCCGTTTTGTCTTTACCATTATTTTAACGCAAGGCTTAAATCGTCAAATACGTAGAATGTGTGAATATCTGGGTTATGAAGTAACAAAATTAAAACGTTCACGTATTATGAGTGTTGAATTAGGCAATCTGAAACCGGGACAGTGGCGGGACTTAACAGCCAAAGAAATGCAGGAAATTAATCATTCTGTTGCCGATTCACATAAAACAGCCAGTAATACAGCACAACCCAAACCAGACAAAAGTGATATTAAACCAACGGGCGACAATCAAAATTCCAATGATAAAGTTCGCTATGAAAACCCAAAAGCAGTCAAAAATGAAGTAAAAAAAGAGACACCAACGACAAGAAAAAAACTGTCATTGAATAAAAAATAACTGACAAATAAAAACGAAAACAAACAGTGATAAAAAACTGGGGTCAGAGTAGAATGGCACTTAGTTAAGGGTTATCCGTATATAAATCAATAAAATAGCAATTCACATAACTTTATATTTTTTAGGTTAATTGCTGTGATTTATAGTGTAGCCCTTTAAAACGAATAAAGGCCTGATTTTTAGTCCAAAGTTAGATTATTACAACTAATGAGTAATACACTGATTTATATGGAATTATCTCTTAACTAAGTGCCATTCTACTCTGACCCCACTTTTACCGTTGTAGGATGGGTTAGCCAACGGCGTAACCCATCATTTAATGGAATAACTATCTGGTTATTTGGTAAAAAACCAGCAACTTGGTGGGTTACGCCTTCGGCTAACCCATCCTTCGCTCTAATAATACGCAAGAGTAAACTGGGGTAAGGAGAGCTAGAAGGTGAAAGATGACCGTAAGTAAAAGACAATTTACTCAACTTAAAGAGATGGGAATAAACTTGTGGACCAGTCGTTCATCCGAAAACACATCTGATTCAGATGAAAATCTCCCCCAGTCAGATAAACAACCAAAGCACCTGGCAATTAATTTTGAGGCGCTTTGCTCGCAACCTCTTTTTAACGATATTATCAAAAGTATTGGTTTATCTCTAAGTGAAATAAATTGTGAAAATAATATGTTAGATCTGGGTTTAATTAACTGGAAATTTAGTGAAACTTTGAATATTAAATTAATTAACAATACCCTGATCACCCCTGAACTTTCCGAACTTGCACAATCTGCCAAATTAAAAAAACAACTTTGGCAAACTATTCAACATCAAGGGCAATCATGACACTATCATTCCAAGACATCACTTTAAACGATGTAGCAATCTTAATGCCGATAGAAAATCTTTGTCATTCACATCCCTGGAGCGAAAAAACATTATCTAGTTGTATTGGTGGTCGATACTTCGGTCAATTAACAAAATCGGGGGATACTATTCTTGGATTCTATATTGGTCAATATGTTGCAAATGAAGCAACCTTGATGGACATTTGTGTGAGTCCTGAGCAACAATCGAAAGGATTCGGCAAAGCCTTGTTAAAACAATTTATTCAACAAGCAAAAGACCGGGGCGCAAACAAGTTATGGCTGGAAGTTCGAGCTAAGAATATCAGTGCACAAATGCTGTACATCAATCATGGATTTACCGAAATAAGTAGACGAACAGGGTATTATCCAAGCGCCAGCGGCATGGGTTATGAGGACGCTATTGTAATGAGTGCAAAGGTGTAAAGCTCTCACTACCTAAACAGCTAACAGCTAAACAGCGATCAAACAATAGCTAAATAATAGCATTGCATTTTTGACTTTGGCGCCGTTAGTTTAATTTAAGTTAGGTAACAACTTTAATAAACTAACATAGCGCGCTGGCAAATATTGTAATCTAACGATTAAAAATGATAAGACAAAGTCAGGGAAGTTTGCTTTAACCCTTCACGAAAAGTACCAAGTTTATAACCTAACTGTGTCGACCAATTTTCAGCAAATTGATACTGAAGAGCAACACCAAAAATAACACCAATCTTAGTGTTTTTCTCTACGCTTTTATCATAACTATCAGCAGCTTCGCTATCACATCTAAAATCTATAAGATCTAAAAATTCTCTGGGTCTCTGTTGACAAATGGTCGTTCCGATAACTTCTTGACCTAAACTGATACCTGTATCAAATAAAACATTCCATTGTGGACTTAAACGATGTTTATAAACAGCCTCAACATGATACAGATTTACCTGATAACGAGTACGGATTAAACGGTTATCCTCAAGTCTTGAGAATCCACAAAAAAGGGTGCAATCTAGGCTGTCGAAATATGACCATTTTCAACCAATTTACCGTTTATATTTTTGGCTTTTTTAATATTGTTGGAATTT
>JABSOJ010000788.1 GCA_013216005.1 Alteromonadaceae bacterium
ACGATAATTAACTATACGATCACGATTATTTTCAACATATTGTTTAAACTGGCTCAGTTTAGTTTTTACTTTTAATAGGGGTTCTACCCAGATCGCCGCAAAATGTATCAAAGTCAGCTATAGCCCTTTAATATAAGCGCCTACAGAGTCATTGTTTAATTTCAATTGAGTCGTTTACTAATATCACTTTGTCGATTTGGGAGTCTTTAGTCACTAACCTCTCTGGATCAGCAGCCATAAGCTTAAGAAAATATCTGTACCATAGCTAACCATGTCAATTTGATGTGTACTTAATTGAACAAACAAGGAAGTCTTGTCTTTTTCTCTTTTAAGAGAAACGCAAGACTTGAATAATTCTATATTACAGTTAAGAGCTAAGATCCATAGCAATGATTGGGACAATAAATGGAAGACGGTAGTTTTAAATTCGCCAATGTGAAAACTCAATATATTACACTTCCAATATGATGAAGCAAAGTTCAAAAGATCTAATTTACAGGGATTGCATTTGACAACTTAAAGAGGTAATAATATAAATGTTGAAATATTAGTTGAAATATAACAAAGAATTTAATATGTATAATACCAGAAATACTAGAACTAAAACTTCATTACCTCCGTTAGTAGATTTGCCTACATTTACAAATCACGAATTCCCTCGAAAACCCGAATTAAAGAATTTTAAAGCAACTGCAATTTTGCATCCTTTTGCTCCTCCCCAGACAGATGACTGTGATGAAATAAAAAGAATAAACAAAGAGGTTCCATTTTATCAACTCTGTACCGTTTATATAGAATTTGGTTTCAATAAATTTCGTAGCCAATATGAACTACTCGCGAAATTAACAGGTATTACGAATAATAGCTGGTGGTATAAAATTAAGCAGGACGGCGATACCCAAGTATCTAGGGATCAAGGTATAACTTGGAAAGATATTGATTATGGTTGGGCTCTTACTCCGTTGATAAATCAACCGTTCTTAAAAGACAGCGCAACCTATGTCGGTACTTCGCCTCTTAATTGGCTGATGCCTAACGATACAGATTGGTGGAAACAGCCCTACAATAATGTTACTGATAAGGATGATAAAGCCGCGATCTGGATATGGATGAAACCTGCTGGACCTGTTCGCATCATGTATGGAAAAGCACCCAAAAACTTCCCTGAAGGCAGCCCTTTTGAATTACCGATATTTCAAAATTTTTCTTTTACATGGTTTACTTCATTTTCATCCAGTCCATTGGTAGATATTACAGAGAATATTGCTGGATTTAGTTTTGATAATAAGCCCAATTATGACCTCTACAAGTGGAATGATAATTTTTCCATTGCGGCCTTTATGACACCGGTGAATATTAATTTCAATCCCCTTCCAACACAGGTAGCTTATAAATGGGAAGAAAGTAATACTGAATATATAAAAAAAGACTCTGTTTATGAACGCGCTCAGTCAACGACTCTTCATTATTCTGACTATAATTCTGATAAACCTGTAGAAACCCAACAGGTGATGGAAGCGTCATAACTTTAGTTTTAAGTGGTTATAATCTATACTATGGTGACATGAACTTGATTGAGTGAATTTAA
>JABSOJ010000789.1 GCA_013216005.1 Alteromonadaceae bacterium
ACTCATCCTTCTACTTTACAGCTTTACCCAAAACGCAGCAAGCTGCGGGGAATTAAACCCCAAGAGATTAAAATGACAGTAGTTGTTGTTGTTTTAATCGAAGAAAAAATTAAGCTTGACTGGAGTCCTGAGCAAGTCTCGGGCTGGCTAGATTTAGAGAAGAATATTGGGATCAGCCATGAGCGAATTTACCAGCATGTATGGACAGATAAAGTTCAGGGAGGTACGTTATATCAACATCTTAGGCAAAGTAATAAGAAACGCAAGAAACAGTATGGTTCAAAGGATAAACGAGGTCAGATCAGAAACAGGGTCAGTATAGATGAACGCCCTGAAATTGTTGCAGAAAAGACACGTATAGGGGATTGGGAAATAGATACTGTCATTGGTAAAAATCATCAAGGTGCTTTGGTGACAATAACTGAGCGAAAATCCAAATTTACTCTGATCAAAAAAGTTAATAGCAAGCATGCGGGTAGGCTGTCGAAAACTCGTGCTTTTGGGGATATTCAATTTACCAGTTTTTGACTTTACAAAGTATGATGTTTACTATTTATTGGATTTACGTAATTGTGCTGAAATTTAATATTTAGTGGCAAAATGCTATTTTCATTAATATCTTGTTACATCTAACGGGATAAATAGCATATTATTCCGTCAATTTAGGATCTAAATGTAACAACAATCAAAATTCCAACAATATTAAAAAAGCCAAAAATATAAACGGTAAATTGGTTGAAAATGGTCATATTTCGACAGCCTAGCATGCGGGTGTTGTTACAGAGGCCACTATAACACTGCTAAGTCCATATTTAGACAAGACTTTAACGATTACAGCAGATAATGGAAAAGAATTTGCTGGTCATGAAGAAATAGCAAAGCAGCTGGATGCGGTAGTCTATTTTGCACATCCTTATAGCTCGTGGGAACGCGGGTTGAATGAAAACACAAATGGTTTGATAAGGCAGTACTTTACTAAAGGAAGTAGCTTTGAGAGTATAACAGACGAACAGGTCGATAAAGTCATGAAAAAACTTAACCATAGGCCAAGAAAAACACTGAATTATAAAACGCCTTACGATATATTTTTTAGTAAAACTGAGCATAAGGCTGCATGATTACTAGAATTGCACTTCAGAGTTGAATCCAAGAAATTAATACCTGCCAATTTTATTTTTTAGTTCTGGGTTAATAGCCAAAACTGGAATTAAATCCTTCACAACTATTCGACCATCTTCCCAAGATCCATGAAAATGGCTGCGGGAAATACCCGTATTATTCAATACAATATCAGACTGAGGATCTCGACCAATTATAAAACTGTCTTTTCTAGATCCAGAATTTGAGTAACCAAACGGTTATCAATATCAATCCAGGAAAAATTATGACTGATTGTATTTTTCATATTATTTCTCTTATTATTTTTCATGCCTATGCACTTTACTCAGGTTAGGCTATAACTTTCCTGAATTTAAGTGATTCCGACTAATTTCATAAGCTATGCCGAAAATTGAAGCTAAACAAAGAGGTAGGATGGGTTAGCCAACGGCGTAACCCATCACATTGTGACTATCTTTCCTT
>JABSOJ010000790.1 GCA_013216005.1 Alteromonadaceae bacterium
TTTAGTTTGGCGTTGGATTGCGCGTTCGGCAGTATCCATATCGGCTAAGGCCAGTTCGGTATTGATAACTTCAATATCATCGCTAGGGTGAATTTTATTGGCAACATGGATAATATTGTCATTGTCAAAACAACGAACAACATGGCCAATTGCGTCTGTTTCACGAATATTTGCAAGAAATTTATTACCTAAACCTTCACCTTTAGAGGCTCCTGCCACTAAACCCGCAATATCAACAAATTCCATGGTTGTTGCTAAAACACGTTCAGGATTTACAATTTTAGCTAATTGATCTAAACGAGGATCCGGTACAGGTACTACGCCTGTATTTGGCTCAATTGTACAAAATGGAAAGTTTGCTGCTTCAATACCTGCTTTAGTTAATGCATTGAACAGTGTTGATTTACCTACGTTGGGTAAGCCAACGATGCCACATTTAAATCCCATTATGTATACCTTGTATTATCTACTATTATTTAACCCCTTATTTTAAAAATCATATTGATAATTTATTAAAAGCAGGGTGTTTGAATTGTTTTTACTATTTGCTGTTATTATGCTTTAAATGAATGCAGGCGGTTTTGTGCTTTTTTAAGCCCGTCTTTTTGCCAAATGTCTAAACATCTACTTGATTCATCAATGGCTTGTTCAATTAAAGCTTGTTCGTTTGCTGGTGGTTTACCAAGCACATGGCCAGTTACGCGATCTCTGTGACCAGGATGACCAATGCCAATACGTAACCGGTAAAAATCTTTATTGTTTGCCATACGGGAAATAATATCACGCAGGCCATTATGTCCGCCGTGACCTCCACCTTTTTTTATCTTGCAAACACCAGGTTCCATATCTAATTCATCATGAGCAACTAAAATATTTTCAACCGGAATGCGGAAAAAATTGGCTAAAGGGGCAACTGCCTGACCACTACGGTTCATAAATGTAGTTGGAATAAGTAAATGTACCAGAGAATTTCCTATTAGGCCTTTACCGTAAAGTCCAGAGTATTTCTTTTCAGGTCTAAGAGATATGTTGTAGCGCTGTGCCAGTTCATTGACGAACCATACACCTGCATTGTGACGGGTTTTGGTATATTCGGGACCTGGATTACCCAGGCCCACAATCAATTCTACATTATCCGTTAAGGAAGCTGTCAAGGGAGAGTTCCTCAAGGAAAATACCTAATCAATTAATCTTCAGTTGTTTCAGCTTCTTCTACTTTTTCTTCGCTGTCATCGGCATTGCCTTTAGGAGCATTTGCAGTTGCAACAGCTTGGTCATGGTTTTCACCTTTCGACAATTCATCAGAAGTTATGCCTGAAGGCAATATAACATCTGATAAATGGATAGTTTGACCAACTTCCATATCAACTAAGTCTACTTCAATAAATGCAGGTAAATCTTTAGGTAAACAGCTAATTGCAATTTCAGTTACGTGGTGAGCAATTATTGCACCTGACTTAGTAACGTTATCTTCGTTAATGAAGTGAAGAGGAATCTTTGTGTGTACGGCATGATTTGGATCAAAACGTAAAAAATCCAAGTGCATGACTACTTGTTTAAACGG
>JABSOJ010000791.1 GCA_013216005.1 Alteromonadaceae bacterium
ACCAATTTATCGCCTAACCCTTTAAAAATAGGGGATTCATCGAGGGACAACAGTATTATGGAACAGAGCCAAAAAATCATATGCGGAGTTAAAATTAAGTCCGCATTGAAAGTTTTAAACTGTTGGGTCTGTACTTTTTTGGGAACCCAACTTCCTAACTATTTGATATCCTATAGGTAAAATCATATATAGAATCGTTAACCACATTATAGCTACAATAGGCCCTGACTTTTTAATTACAATATCATTAAACATAAATTGATACGTCCCCCATAGATAAGGTAATACCATGAATATTAATGCTAAAAAAATATATTTCATTACACTAAGTTGTTTGGATTTGTCAATTTTAGCCAAAAAGTAAAGGGCTAAAAATGTATACAAACAGGCTATCCAATCAAACCACAGGTTAATGTCAAAAATATATTTATATGCTTCTGGTAAGTATTGCCAGAAGGCTGGCTCAAAGAATATTTGATGAGAATGCCCTGATAGCCAGTTTTGCCAAAACAACTCACTGAATGTAGATGGATCATACTGGTTACTTAACCATACAATAGCAAATGCTAATGTTAAGAAAATAGTTAAACATAATGTGGCAGCTAAAAATGCAAAACCTCTAGAATATGTAAAAACATACCGAGAGCAAGTTAGAAAGGTTTGTTTAAATAGCCAAACATTTGACTTCAACACTCCCTGTTCAGGCAATATATACTTAGTATATTCTTCTTCTAGATCACCAGAAATGTCATCTTTAATCTTATTCGGCAGTAGGTGTTGTAAGAGCCAAAGGGATACTGATAAAAATGGATTACGCATAAGTATTCTCCCAAACTTGAGTATTCTGCCACATAATTTCTAAGCGTTCTTTGGACTCAGATAATGTCTTAAGACCAAACGCTGTAATATTAACCAATCGTTTGGCTTTCCCTCCTCGTTCAGGTTTGGTATCTCCTTTTTTAGATGTAATAAAACCTTTTTTTTCAAGTCTCTCTATTGTTGAATATAAAGCCCCTAATGTAACATCTCTATTTATGGATTCTTTGAGCTGCTGTCTCATTGTAACTCCATATGCATTATTTTCTAAATGCAATACGCTGAGTAGGACAAAGTGTTCAAATTCGCCTAAGTAAGTCTGCTTATTAGCCATATCAATCCTTTTATTTGATAGTAATAACTACATAATAGTTTTTATTTTGAGAATGTCAATAGTTTAAACTATTATGTAGTTATTATTGTGCTGATTAAAATGGTAATGCAATAGCTTTAGCCTTCAACTTAAAGTTCGTATGTAGTATTTGTAGCGTACATATATCAAACGCCACTGACTTCAATGAGCTTAAACCTGCCCCATAAGCGAGCAGAGAATCTCGGTTAATATTGGCCAAAAACGTATCATGCCTTCACACAATCTTTATGGCAGCTTAGTGCTCAAACTTGCCGTTATGATGTGAAAACTTAAGAGTAGTTATATGGTAATTGTTGGCACCAATCAAACCGGGTAACAGTTCATATTTGTGTATTGTCATGTTTAAGTTGATACAGTCTAGAGCCTG
>JABSOJ010000792.1 GCA_013216005.1 Alteromonadaceae bacterium
ATGGGATGATACAGGTCTCCCAGAAAACTACGAAATCACTGATGTGCCTGCGGACATGGTTGATAAAGTAGAAGAATACCGTGAATTATTACTTGAAACTGCACTTGAGCAAGATGATGACCTTTTCGAAGCATATCTAGAAGATGGCGTAGAGCCATCTATGGAAGATATCAAACGTTGTATCCGTAAAGGCACACGTACAATGGAATTCTTCCCAACTTACTGTGGTTCTGCCTTTAAAAACAAAGGTGTTCAAAACATTCTTAACGCTGTAGTTGATTATTTACCATCACCAGATGAGGTTGATCCACAGCCGCTTACTGATGAAGAGGGTGAGCCTACAGGTGAGCACGCAATTGTTTCTGAAGATGAAACATTCAAAGCGTTAGCATTCAAAATCACTGATGACCGTTTTGGTGCCCTTACTTTTATTCGTATCTATTCAGGTACATTGAAGAAAGGTGATTCCATTCTTAATGCTGCAACAGGAAAAACTGAGCGTATTGGTCGTATGTGTGAGATGCAAGCCGATGATCGTAACGAACTATCGTCAGCGAAAGCGGGTGATATCATCGCGATTGTAGGTATGAAAAGTAACGTTCAAACAGGTCACACATTATGTGATCCTAAACACCCAATCATCCTAGAAGCCATGGTATTCCCTAAACCAGTAATCTCTATCTCTGTAGCACCTAAAGATAAAGGTTCAACGGAGAAAATGGGTCTTGCTATCGGTAAAATGGTTGCAGAAGATCCAACATTTAAAGTTGAAACTGACGAAGATTCAGGTGAAACAATCTTGTCTGGTATGGGTGAGCTTCACTTAGACATTAAAGTAGATATCCTAAAACGTACTTACGGTGTTGACTTAGTTGTTGGTAAACCTCAAGTTGCTTACCGTGAAACTATCACACAAGAAATTGATGATAGCTACACGCATAAGAAACAATCTGGTGGTTCTGGACAATTCGGTAAAATTGATTATCGTATCAAGCCTGGTGAGCCTGGTTCAGGTTTCGTGTTCACATCATCAGTTGTTGGTGGTAACGTACCGAAAGAATTCTGGCCTGCAGTTCAGAAAGGTTTCAAGAGCATGATGGACCAAGGTACTTTAGCTGGCTTCCCGGTTTTAGATGTTGAAGTTGAATTATACGACGGTGGCTTCCATGCCGTCGATTCATCAGCTGTTGCTTTTGAAATAGCTGGTAAAGGCGCATTCCGTCAATCAATTCCTAAAGCAGCACCACAGTTGATTGAACCTATCATGAAAGTTGATGTATTCACTCCTGACGATCACGTTGGTGATGTTATTGGTGACTTAAACCGTCGTCGTGGCATGATCAAAGATCAACAAGCAGGTGTTACCGGTGTTCGCATTAAAGCTGACGTTCCACTGGCAGAAATGTTCGGTTATATCGGTTCTTTACGTACAATGACATCAGGTCGTGGTCAATTCTCTATGGAATTCAGCCATTATCTGCCTTGTCCGATGAACGTAGCAGAAACTGTTATCGCTGCAGAGAAAGAGAGAAACGCTAAGAAATAATTAAGCGCT
>JABSOJ010000793.1 GCA_013216005.1 Alteromonadaceae bacterium
GAAAAAGCGATCAGCATATATTCAACTGACCGATTTATCTACCTTTTCAAGTTATGCACTTATTGTTTGAATCTAAGTTGTTTAACATAAACACCTCTTTGTTATTATTTGAATCTAAGTTTTAAGCTCAGTAGATTTACATTATCAAAATCAAATTATCGATAAAGATTTCTTTTGTAACTAATCGTTGCTGATTGTAAATGAGTAAAAGTTAAGCCACTCAGTGAAATAGTGTGGAATAGTCAAAAGACAGGTGATGAATGATGAAAGCGTTTTAGCAATAGCCTACCCATCCTGAAACGAGTGTCTACTTCGTACGATCCCGTTTCAGGACGGACACTAGCTAACAAACCGCCATGCTCCGTTCTACCCTAATATTCAACTCATGCTGCTGCGACGGGGTTAACTGATGAATAACGCGATTCAGTTCGCCAAACTGACTGCTCAGTAACATGGCTAACTCATTGCCTTCATTAGTCAGTTGTAATTGACGGTGTAAACGAACAAACAGCTCAAATCCCAAACAGTCTTCAAGTTGACGGATCTGTCTGCTCACTGCGCTCTGAGTAACGTTCAGCTCCATGGGTGCGTGAGTAAAACTCAAATAACGCGCGCTTGCTTCGAAATAACGCAATCCATTTAAAGAGTTAGGTAATCTAGAGAGGCGTTAAAGTAAGTGCATAAACATCGTTTGAAAGACAATATCTAATGCTCTATCTTGCTAACAACACTGTATTACAAGAGCTTGGTTGTGAAAAAAAATTCTAATTTTGGCATTCCCAATAATCATCTCACAATTGGTTTACCAATTAATGATGCTAACGGATATCTGGATGATGTCAAAGATGGGGATACTAGAGATTGCTGCTGGCGGTCTTGCCGGAGCGGTATTTTCGTTTTTATTTGTTATTAGCAGCAGGTTGGTTTCTGTTGTGACTAACTTACTGGCGACTATTAGTGAGCAAGGTCAATTGGGCCCAAACAAATAAATTTGACTCTTGCGGTGCTCAGCTAACTTCCCGTGAAATTAAATCTTTCAAGTTCAAGCCACAGTAAAAAATAAAAATGGGGGTGAGACGATAGGGGTAGGTTGCTTTTCTAATAATACATCATTTCATTTAGCTTAATTTAGCTTGTTTTGGTTCTGTGGCTTAGTCGAGAAACCAAGGGGAAATGTTATATCTTGAAAATATCCGCTATAAAATGAAAATTGACGATGTAATCAAAAGGCTCTGTTGTAGATAATTGTTGTCCCTTCAAATGGAATTAAATTCAACCCTTATATCTAGGACTCTGTGACTAATTCTCGTTAAAAAACCAATTTATCGCCTAACCCTTTAAAAATAGGGGATTCATCGAGGGACAACAGTATTATGGAACAGAGCCAATCAAAAGTAATATTAGACAAGTAACTTGACTCTTTTTTTCCTTTTTTTACCCCTTGATCGAAGTAGTGCGTTTACGGGTCGAGGTGTGGTTGTTTTTTAATCAGTGCTTGACTTTAATTTTAGATTCTATATAGTGCCGCTCCAGCAAGAAAGAAAGCCTTTTTAT
>JABSOJ010000794.1 GCA_013216005.1 Alteromonadaceae bacterium
AACTGAATTCCACAATAAGTTTAGTGATTTAATTAGAACGACTGATCCAGCTTACTTTGAAGATCCTAGTGAAATTTACAACCCAAGTATTCATGTACCGACACTTGATATACTTGATCCGGTTTATATAGCAAATAGCAGTACATATAAGTTATTCGATCGTGGTGTAACAGAAACGAAAAGCATTCGTCTTGGAATTTATTTACAAGACCAAATTCGAATTAACGAACAATGGATTGCTATTGCTGGTGCGCGTTTTGACCGGTTTGAAGATGAAAATCTTACTGCAGAGCTCAACGTAGATGACAGTAGA
Organism: Alteromonadaceae bacterium; assembly: GCA_013216005.1. GTDB lineage: Bacteria > Pseudomonadota > Gammaproteobacteria > Enterobacterales > Alteromonadaceae > JABSOI01. The sequence continues at coordinate 314 of JABSOJ010000794.1, forward strand.
GTTAGTCCGCGTATCGGTGCCATTTATCAACCGTCTGAAAGCATGTCTATTTTTGCCAATAGATCAGAAGGCTTTAACCCACAATTACTTTCTAGCCAACCTGATGCAGGAGAAATTTTTGATCCTGAAATCAGTACTCAACATGAGCTTGGTATAAAGAACTTTTGGTTAGATGGCAGCCTAACAACTACGTTTGCGACTTACCACATTGTAAAAGAAGATGTTACCGTGAGCAACCCTGCCTATACCGAAGGTAGCTCAAGCCCTGAGCAAGTTCAAATTGGTGAAGTTACCAGTAAAGGTATTGAAATTGACGTTGTTGGCGATATAACCGAGTACTGGACGGGTACGATAAACTATGCGTATAACGAAGCAAAAATAACGGGTGGTTCTCCAGACGATATTAGAAATGCAATTGGTGATGAATTTGCTAATGCACCAGATCACACGTTAGGTATGTGGACTCGTTATGAATTACCAAATCTTAACTCTTCTTTTGCTGTTGGTTTCGACTATGTTGATGAGCGACTTAGTTTAGATGGTCAAAAAGTTAAATCATACACCACTTGGGATGCAAGCTGGCAAACGAAAATTGATAATGTCGAAGTGCAATTGAACCTGAAAAATATCTTCGATAAAGAATACGCAACTAGTGGTTTTAATAAACGTAATGGTCATTTCCCTGGCGAACCACGCAGCATTTTATTGCAAGTTAGCTATGCATTGTAAATTACACTGTAGTATTTAACGACAGGCCTCAGCTCTTTTGAGGCCTTTTTATTTTCTTAAGATTAAAATATATGAATAAGCATAAGTGGTACGCATGGCATAGTTTAGTCGGCATTAAATTATCAATATTAATTTGTTTTATATTAATAACCGGTACTTTAGCTACTATATCTCACGAAATTGACTGGCTAGCTAATCCAAGCAAACGTGTGCTGCCATCTGTTAACTCATCAAAAATAAATTGGTCATTTATATATCAATCGGCAAATCAGCGTCAAACCAATGATCCTATTAGCCAGATTAATGCGCCAATAGATGATTGGTTTGCCGTTGAGATCATACGCAGTGATGAAAATGATCAACTTTATCGACAATTTTATCATCCTGAAACTGGTGAATATCAAGGAGACGGGCGTTGGTACAATTGGCAGCGTTTTTTTCGAATGACACATCGTCATCTAATGATGCCTACCATCATAGGTACAACGATTGTTTGCGTTGTAGGCTT
>JABSOJ010000795.1 GCA_013216005.1 Alteromonadaceae bacterium
TTCCAACAATATTAAAAAAGCCAAAAATATAAACGGTAAATTGGTTGAAAATGGTCATATTTCGACAGCCTAGCCCTGGCCTAACTGCACAATCACTTTTCGGGCATAACCTTCCTGGTCTACACGGTATAAACTGCTGCTGGCGTTGGCCCGAACAAATGCAGGGCGTTGAATGTAAAGGGTATCAGTTAACTCTGAAACGTTGATTTTAGCGGTGATACTTAAGTCCGGACGGGCATTTCTAGGCAGTGCCTCAATTATTTTAATATCTACCTGAACATTCCCCTCAATAACATTGGGATCGATACGGATAACTTCACCGCGTACTATGCCATTGCGGGTATCTATTGTTGCTGGTTGTCCTAAAACAACGTCGCCAATTGAAAGCTCTGACAATTGAACTTCGGCGAATAAGCTTTTTGGATCAGCTATTTTAGCGATTAATCCACCTTCAGATATTTGTTGACCGGGTTTTAAATCAGATTCTTGTACAATGCCATCCATTGGAGCCATTATGCTAAGTGAAGCAATACGTTCTTCAGCGCGTTGCAAAATTTTAGATAACTTGTTTAGTTGTGCATTTTTTGCCTTTATTTGCGCCTGCATATTAAGTGATAATTTATCATAAAGTTTTTGCTGAATTTTCCAAGTCTGTTTCAATTGAGTGACATTCATTTGGGTTTTTTTATAGTCAATCTGTGAAACTACACTGGTATTGTTGTTGATTAACTGCGTTTCAGCCTCAAGGTGTAAACTGGCGGTTTCATATGAAAATAATGCTTTTAGCACTTGAGCTTCTTGTTGCAATAAGTTGGAATCTAAATTAACTTTCAATGCATCAAACTGTGCAATTAACGTTTCTTGTTCCCAGCGTGATTCTTCCGCTTGCTGCTGTAATTCAGGGTTTGATAATAAAGCGATCACATCACCTTGTTTAACTCCAGTGCCAGCTTTAACAAGTACTTGTTCAACCCGGCCTGCGACACGAGCTGCCAGCCATTGAATATTTTCAGGTACGAGAGAGCCGTTACCACTGACGCTGACGGTCATTGGACCTTGTTTTACCTGTGCAAATAATAAATGGTCACTATTCACTTGTAGATCAGCCGATGAAAATTTTTGGCTGTAGAAGTAAAGTGCTGTAAATAGCATTATTAACAAAAATGAAAAAAGAGCTTTTGGTTTCTGCCACCAGGCTTTTTTATTTATTACGCGTTTTGTATCCATAAGGTTCACTTCAAACTTAATTTAGTTGTATCGTTTGATAGTGATATAGCGAATTGCGTGCCAATTATTTAAGTTGTTGGTTTTTAAGGGGCATTTGTGTTTTGTGTTGTTGTTTTCCCACTAGAGGGAAAATGGTTTTCCCGCTGACGGGAAAATTTCAACTTTTCTTACTTTTTTGAAAGGATCACTAATCATTATTCATTATTCAGTAATCAGCAATTAGCAATTAGCAATTAGCAATCATTAACCCTACATTCCGCACATTTAAGGTATTGATTTAAATGGACTTTAAAAGTCATAAAATGTAGCCATGTATTTGTGT
>JABSOJ010000796.1 GCA_013216005.1 Alteromonadaceae bacterium
GGAGCGGTATGAATTGAGAGGTTCACGTACCGTTCTGCGAGAGACTGTGGGGGAAGTTCCCGCGGTCTACTCACCATCACGTTCTAACTCTGGTTTATGCTTTGGTTGTGTCTGGTTACTTTTGAATGGCATTTGGTATGATGATGCTTTGCCTAATGCATTTTCGAATGAAAAGATCCTGCAAGGTGATTACTTAAACAAAGTTGTCAACGTAAATAGTTTAGTTGCGAAAGCGTTAATTATTAAAGGTGAAGTGCTTACTATTCCTGTGGTTAAACCGAATAAACAAGGGCTTCTTTTTAACTTTAAAGCAACACATTTTAATCAAGTTAAACTTAACACTGAAATCACCTTAAGACTGAGTTGGGATCATTCTCCCTCAAAAAAGCGCCTTGCCCAAGGACAAATATGGCAGTTAAAAGTAAAAATAAAACCAGCGCATGGTTTTGCTAATCCGGGAGGTTTTAGTTAGTGCCTGAACGGAAACCCCTGAAAGTGTTACTACATAGTGCCAGAACGGAAAAGCCACAACCCTTGTTATATATGGGCTGTAGCCATTAATTCAAAACGAAGATTTAAGCTAACCAGCCGATATTGATGGAAATGTAACCGTTTTTTGGGTTTTTAGCCAAAAAAAAGTAAATCTTCGTTTTTAAAATAAGCTTGAACGCCCCGTAGAATAAAGCTTTCAGTATTTCCGTTCAGGCACTACATATGCTCTTCGAGCTATTTTTAAAAACGAAGATTTTGAAAATTTGGCCCAAAAACACATAATATGCTTGAATTATCATCAAAACCGACTGATTTCCAAAGATCTTCAAACTTTAAAAGCAGCTACACCCCATACGTAATAAGACATGTAGACTTTCCGTTCAGGCACTAGTTATCAAACCTGGTTAAGACAGAAAACAATTGTTGCAACAGGTTATGTGGTCAATGCCAAATCTTCAAAAGTCTCGCCTGTTTATAAAAAAGAATCACTAAAACATACCAATAGGGAAACAACTAAAAACAATCAAGCTTCAGCTAAGTCGTCAGTGAATAATGTTTTATTGGAAAATACCCCTACAATTCGTCAACAATTGTTAGAACAATTGCGTCCATTATTGCCTGAGCATGAACTTTCTCCATTATTACTCGCGTTAAGTTTTGGTGAGCGCAGTCAAATATCCCCTGATTTATGGGAGGTATTGCAGACAACAGGAACACAACACTTAATTGCGATTTCGGGCTTACATTTAGGTTTGGTTGCCAGCAGTGTTTTGATCTTTATTTTCTTTCTTATCAGAATTGTGCCTGTAACTCGATTTACGTCAGGCACTGTGCAGCAAAAATTACTAAAAATTACTAAAAATTACTAAAAATTACTAAAAATTACTAAAAAGTACTAAAAAGTAATACAAAGTTGATAGCAATATTTATCAGTTGTGCCGTTACTTTGTGTTATGCCTATTTAGCTGGATTTGCTTTACCGACACTGAGAGCCTTGATTATGCTGTTGCTTTATTGGGGGAGTCGTTTATTTGGCATTAAATTAAG
>JABSOJ010000797.1 GCA_013216005.1 Alteromonadaceae bacterium
GTATTATCATGTTTAAGTTGATACAGTCCATAGCCTGTGTAGGTTTGAACTCATGTAAATTAACATAAAACATTGTTAAACTGTAACCCTAATTTAGCCTATATGGTCAGTGCAAAAAAAACATCTGAAGTTTATCATGCATCAAAAAATTCTGATGCGAGATATTCCACGCGTCAGCTCCTGCATGATTAAAAACCAGATAATCGCCAACGGCTAGTTGTTCTACAATTTGTTGTTTAGCTAAAATATCCTTGGGTGTGCATAATTGTCCGACAATTGTCACCTGTTGACCCTTTAGCTGCGGCGCTTCGTCATCATATTTTAAAGCTCTGCAAACCGTAAATGGACGATTGTGATTTTGAGCTACCGAGGTACGGAAATGATGGTGCCAATAAAACCTATTTGGTGATCCGGATATGGAACTCTAAGTACACGTTCCATATCGGTGACTTTTTCGAGGTTGGGTTAAAATTTATTTGGCTACTATATTTGGCTACTATTAGCTTTGTTACCCAGTGCTTTTGCACTCTCAGGTATTTGGCTGTATATCAAAATAACCCTGCAAAATAAAGTATCTCCGCGCTAATCAGCATGTTTTTTATCTTTAATCGGATTCAGGCGTCCACGTTACGTTAAACTTGACGATAGTATCAAACACATCTTCATTTACCAAAGGATGTGAAACCGATGCTTTCGCCGAGAACGTATCACTTATAGTAAAATATAACCCGGCATCTACAGATGCATACCCTTTTTTCAAATCATCAACCTTCCCAACATCATTATCTTCAAATTCTGGAAAAAGATGTTTAACATCATCTGTATTAGCATAATACCCTGACAAACCAATAGCACCAACAAGACGCCCTGCTTTGGTCAGTGAAGTGCCCTCCGTTATAGCAAAATCTATAACTCCCTGAAGTGATAAATAGAAAGCTCCCATTTGTTTATCTTTACCTTTATCGTCTTTGTAATCAAGAAGCTTTCCTCCAAGTTGCCAATTTAAATAACACCCTCCAAATCCGTTTGTATCTCCCTTAAAATCACACAATCCATTACCATTATTTCCATCAAATCTCGTTAGATCGTCAGCAAATTTAAAATTCAACAATCCCAAATCAGCCCCTAAAAATTTACTACTTACTCCTTCACTACTATCATCACTTTTTTCAGACTTAGCGGTAAAAAATAAATAAAATGGAATAGATTGATTAGTACTGTAATGTAAATTATATCTAACCGCATTTACCTCAGCCTCTAAGCCCCCCATTGAAACTACCAAAACTAAATTCTCCAACCCCATTTGGTGCTTTACTCATTACTCCATTAGTTTGGCTACAAGACGAAAGCGCTTTATTTTTCGTTATTACTAAATTTTCAGCTGCCTGTAATGCTGTTCGAGCTGCTCCCTTATTCGCTAAAAATGCAGTGTCAAATATACTTTGTTCTTATACCTAGGAAATCCCTCTTGGAGCCGAATGGCACTAGGTTAAGGAAAAACACACTATAAATCAGCTCCTTGCGA
>JABSOJ010000008.1 GCA_013216005.1 Alteromonadaceae bacterium
CTAACATAAATGTTTAGCTGTAGACTACCGTATTATTTCATAACACATGACTCAACTTGGTTTGTTTAGGGTATGCCTCAAGAAGACCACTAAAAAGTGACCTTAAAACCGAAATCGAACCACTTATAATAGACTAAAGCATTAATTGTAAGAATATTGCTCACTTTAAATTTACTAAAAAAAAGATGGCCTAACGTAATATTTTGGAAGTCCAATGATCGCTATTAATATCCTTCTAGCAAAATAATCGACAAAAAACAAAAATATCCACAACGAGAGCGGCGTAATAATAAAGCCTCAATATCATTACTGAGGCATTTATCTTGTTGTTGCTTATTAACTAGGTTACAAAGTTATACGATTTATATACATAGTGCCAGCCAGGCATCATTGTCTTGATTACGTTGGGTGGCAAGTACCTGTTTTTCATAATCATACAGACTTCTGGCAACCACTTGTAAGGCCAAAGATAAATCTTTAGATTCGTCTACATCTTTATTAATTGTATCCAAATCAGGGAACAAGAATACTTGATAATCAACGTCTTGCTCAATTTCGATCGAACCCCATTGTGCTATAGGTACGTTTTCCATAGTAAAAAATCCTTATCATAAAAAGCTAGTCATGTAAGCAGCGGCCATATAAATAACATTATGGCTACCAATCATGTTAAAAAAATCTTTTTTTTCTGCTCTAAGTCTCTTCAATTCTCCTTGAAGCATGGTGAAATCTGCTGCATTAATATCTGTAGCCAAACCAGCAGGACTTGCTTTATATTTAATACTCCGGTTTGTTTCCATTTTTTCAAGTTTGGAGATAGAGCCTGAAACAAGAACTTGCTCATAGTTAAGCACCTCCAAGAACCCTTGTGTTTTAACTGTGTAACTCGCGGGATTCTTCTTTTGTAAAACATTTCCAGACAGTGAGTAATAAGTATTGTTAACATAGTTATTAGGTAATAATGTCAGCAATTTATCCAGTTGATCTAAATATTCTTGAGCTTTTGCATCCTTTGCTTTCTTCTCTTCAAGAAAGCTATATATATTGACCAAGATAATACGTTTAAAAATGGCTGAATCTCCAGCACCATCTACCCCTAAACCACTTAATGCTTTAGCCGTACTAGGGGGAGCATTTTTAGCGGCATCACCGGTGATAAATGCACTTTGAATAATCGTTGAGCCAAAACCAAAAAAGTTTTCGTTTGCTTCACGCTTTAACTTAAAATCACTTATTACACTGGTAGACTCACCATTATTTTCTGCTTCTGAGTCTTTTATTCCCGGCGCAACCAATATGGTGCGAGTTTTAACTCCAACAATACCCTGTACAGGCTGTTGAGGATCAGTTGCTCTTACTTCTAAAGCGATACTACTACGTTCAGAATGATGGTAACTTACTGCATTACTACAGCCTGCCAACCATAAAATAGATAATGATAAGGTGATTATTTTAATTAACATAAGTATCCCAACCTTATTTTCCGTAAATTTTGCTGCGAATTTTACTAACAGCGTCTTGATCAGTGGCTAGTTTTATTGCGGGGTAGCCGGTGGCAACAAACTCTGATACATCCATATTATCTAAACCACTAATATTAACTTTGTTAACAGAAAATAGTGCCATGGCATCTCCTTCTTTGTCCTTTTTAGGAATTATTGCATAAACATCACGATCATAGCCAAGCGACATTTTTTGCATACCATCAGCACTTACCGCAACATTTAGACCCATCGAAGTTTCTTGTACGTAAACAATGTGAGTTGAACTACACCCCCCTAAAAGTAAAATTAAGTATAAACTAAGTTGTTTAGTTTTCATTATGTTCTCCCTAAAGTTTTGATTCAATGACGGCACACACTTGTATACCTTGTTGTTTTACATTGTTATAAAACATAGTAAATGAGCTATCAGCTGCGACTCTAATCTCTCCACGGTTAATATACCCAAGACTGACACCTATATAATGTGAAGATACACTTAGTCTTGCTCCCTGAGATTTAACGTTAATTTTAATAGGATATTCTGCAAATATTAATGTGCTATTTAGAGGTTCAACATTTTCAGTAGCAATGAATTGTAGCGTGCATATTGATATATCGTCAGAAATTCTCGGATAGATAATTTCTCTTTCCATATAACCAATATGAAGCTCAAAACCTGCTCGCGTATCAAGGTGAATCCCTGTAGCTTTGGTTTGAATAATGTGTGCAAAGTCTGAATAAATGCTTTGCTCTTCAATACTACCGGGAAGACCAAAACTATTGATTGAACAACCCGTATTAATTAAAATAAAGGCAATAAAAAAAATTAGAGTAGACACTGAGTTTAACGTTTTCATATCACGTAGCTTTAAACTTTTTATTGCTTTTTTTGACAAAAAAATGACTGATATTGAAACAGATAAAATAAATTAATATTATTTACGAGGAGAAAATACTGGAGGAAAAAGATATTTAGACTCCATTCTCTATGAAAACTATAATGCTCTTAGTTAATATCAAAATCAAGATCTTATACCAATAAGATTCAAATAGTTCTGATAAACTAAAAAATAGGAAAAAGTACTAAAAATGTTGATAATTAGGGGTTAATTAACTAACGCCCCGATCTGTCACTAACTTCTCGCGCATCCATTGGTATCATTAGTTAATAGCCTAAAAATAGATTTTAAATCAGCAAGCAATAATTCAGTAAGCATTTGAATATAAGATAAATTTTCTCTATTCTAAAATTCATATCTTCCAATAAAACTAAGGTGTTGCCTTCCTCTAGGGGTAATCGACTGATCTTCTTTACCTTTTCTTGACCTGTATTATCCAAAATAGTAGTTTCTACATATCTCATAAAACGACCGTTTTATAAGACTTAANTTTTAATGTGNCTCATACCTTTAAGTTATAGAATTNTTTGTCTTATTTACCCGTCTCANTTATCATACTCTCAATAAGTCATAAAAGCAGTGGAATATGAGAATATGAGTAAGAAAATTGGTTATGCCAGGGTGTCGACAATTCAGCAAGACCTCAATTTACAAATTGATGCTTTATTAAAGGAAGGGTGTGAACGATCTTTAATATTCACCGATCAGGTTTCCGGTGCAAAATCATCTCGGCCTGGTTTAGATAAATGTCTGGAAATTTTGTCTCCGGGTGACCAATTGATAGTTTGGCGGCTCGACAGACTTGGCCGTTCCATGTCTCATCTTATAAATTTGATTGAATCCCTGATTGAAAAGAAGATCGGTTTCAAATCTATCCAAGACGGGGCAATAGATACAACTACTGCTTCAGGTGAACTGATGTTTAATATTTTCAGTGCACTTTCTCAGTTTGAAAGACGGTTAATACAAGAACGAACAAACGCTGGGTTGGCAGCGGCAAGAGCAAGAGGCCGAAATGGTGGTCGTCCTAAAACGGGTATCAACAATCCAAAAGTTCAGATGGCAAAGCAGATGCACTAGAATAACTCGGTTCTGTCGCATCTTGAGAGTAAAGTTGAAAA
>JABSOJ010000078.1:0-1976 GCA_013216005.1 Alteromonadaceae bacterium
AAGCTCTGGACTGTATCAACTTAAACATGATAATACACAAATATGAACTGTTACCCGGTTTGATTGGTGCCAAAAAAAGAGTAGCTTAGGTGGCTTGAAGGACTATAACTAGAATTACCGACCTAGCTCGGCCGCACACCCCACTTTTACTCACTTTTACTGGTTTTAAAGGTTGGAATTTTCAAGTGGTATTACTTACAACAACGCCATAAATTACCTCCACTGTATTCTCAAAGCCAATATTCTACCTGAGTGCCATAATTTAAAATTTACTGGCGCAATGAACTATGGACTAGTCGGGAATAGTTAAGTCAGATATCATCAGCCAACTACACTTTTGTCATGATATTTTTCCTCGCACTTTCACTGTGCTTCTATTTTCTATATTTGAAATACAAATATACTGAGAAAACTTTAAGGGCTCTAAAATGAGTTTACCACTACAACAACTTTATATCGGTGGCCGTTACGTAAATGCAACGTCTGGCGAAACTTTCGATACCATTAATCCTGCAACAGGAGAAGTTATTTGCCAGGTACAAAAAGCAAGTCAGGCAGATTTAGATCAGGCCGTGATTTCTGCTCGTCAAGGTTTTAAAGTATGGTCACGTATGACTGGAACTGAGCGAGGCCGAATTCTTAATAAAGCGGTTGCTTTATTGCGTTCCAAAAATCAGGAATTAGCAGAGCTGGAAGTACTGGATACCGGTAAACCCATTCAAGAAGCCGATTGCGTTGATGTTGCTTCCGGTGCTGACTGCATAGAATATTTTGCTGGCTTAGCGCCAACAATCAGCGGCAGTCATGTACAATTCAACAATGCTTTTGGTTATACCCGCCGCGAGCCTTTGGGTGTTTGTGCCGGTATTGGTGCCTGGAATTATCCTATTCAAATCGCTTGTTGGAAAGCGGCAATGTCATTGTCTTGTGGTAATTCTATGATATACAAACCAGCAAGTATGACTCCGTTAACGTCTTTTAAACTTGCTGAAATATTTACTGAAGCCGGACTGCCTGATGGCGTTTTTAACGTTATTACCGGTGACTCTAAAATTGGTCAGGGTCTTTCGTTACACCCATGTATTGAAAAAATATCATTAACGGGATCTACCGCAACAGGTAAAATAGTAATGGCTAACGCTGCTTCTACTTTGAAGCATGTCACTATGGAGCTTGGTGGTAAATCACCATTAATCATTTTTGAAGATGCCAGTATTGATAACGCAGTGTCTGCGGCAATGTTAGCGAACTTTTATACTCAAGGTGAAATTTGTACAAACGGTACAAGAGTCTTTGTTGAAGAAAGTATTCATGACATTTTTGTCGAAAAATTATTAGCACGTACCAAAAAAATGATCATCGGCGACCCGATGGATCCCAAAACTCAAGTTGGCGCGTTGATCAGTGAATCTCATATGAATTCGGTATTAGATTATATTGAACAAGGCAAAAAAGCAGGGGCAACTTTATTGTGTGGTGGTCAACGCCGTACTGAAGGTAACCTTGCTAAAGGTAATTTTGTTGAGCCGACAATTTTCACCAATTGTTCTGACGACATGAGCATAGTTCAGGAAGAAATTTTCGGTCCGGTGATGTCTATTCTTACCTTTACTGATGAAGAAGAAGTTATACGCCGCGCAAACGACAGTGACTACGGACTAGCTGCGGGTGTATTTACCCAGAACATCAACCGTGCCCACCGTGTTATTGCCGAACTAGAAGCAGGAACCTGCTGGATCAATAACTACAATATCACCCCGATAGAATTACCGATTGGCGGTTATAAACAATCAGGTATTGGCCGTGAAAATGGTCCGACCGCGATTGAACATTATACCCAGCTCAAGAGTGTTTATGTTGAATTAGGTGATGTTGACTGCCCTTATGAATAGTGGCGTTTAAAATAAACTTAACTGGTCTACTAAACGAAATGGTTTACTAAACAAAATGGTGTGCTTGACGATTGTGCTTAACTA
>JABSOJ010000078.1:1991-14081 GCA_013216005.1 Alteromonadaceae bacterium
TGAGCTTGTCTATTGAGCGAAAGAGTTATGCTTAACATTTATGCTTAATTACAATCGCCTGTACACCAAAGTCAGTACACCAACTTGCTTGCCACAAAAGCAACATCCGGAACAAATTCAGTCACTGCAATTAAAGCGACAACAGGATATTTCTAATGACAAATAACAACAACAAATACGATTATATTATCATAGGAGCAGGTTCTGCTGGTTGCATATTGGCAGATCGCCTGAGCGAAGCGTCCAATAACAAAGTTTTACTGATTGAAGCAGGTGGCAGTGATAAAAATTTATTTATAAAAATGCCCACCGCACTTTCATTCCCAATGAACAATCCCAAATTTAACTGGGATTTCGATTCTGAAAAAGAACCTCAACTTAATAATCGCAGTTTACATTGCCCGCGCGGTAAAGTGCTCGGTGGTTCATCATCAATAAATGGTATGGTTTATGTTCGGGGACATGCTTGTGATTTTGACGAATGGGAAGAACTGGGTGCAAAAGATTGGGGTTATCGTCATTGCCTGCCTTATTTTAGACGTTCAGAAACCTGGAAAAACGGAAGTGATGATTATCGAGGTGCACAAGGCCCTCTGGCTACTTGCAACGGTAATGAAATGAAACTGAATCCGCTGTATCAAGCGTTTATTGATGCAGGGAAAGATGCGGGTTATCCGGTAACTGATGATTACAACGGTTATCAACAGGAAGGTTTTGGCCCTATGGCGATGACCGTTAAAAAAGGTGTACGGGATTCAACCGCCACTGCTTATTTAGATGAAGCTAAAAAACGCAACAACCTTACTGTTATCAGCAAAGCATTAACCAATAAAATTTTATTTGATGGTAAAAAAGCTATTGGCGTTGAATACAAAAAAGGCAATAAAACACACAAGGTATTTGCCGATAAAGAGGTTATCTCGTCTGCAGGCTCTATTGGCTCACCTACCCTATTACAACATTCAGGAATTGGTCCGCGAGACGTTTTGGCAAAAGCAAGTGTAGCGCTGCTTCATGAACTACCCGGTGTAGGGGAAAACCTACAAGATCATTTAGAGGTGTATTTCCAGTTTTATTGTAAAGAACCTATTACTTTAAATTCCAAACTTAATCTGATCAGCAAAGGGTTAATTGGTGCACGCTGGATGTTATTAAGAGATGGTTTAGGCGGTACTAACCATTTTGAGTCGTGTGCATTTATCCGCTCAAAAGCAGGTCAGAAATGGCCTGATATTCAGTATCATTTTTTACCTGCGGCTATGCGTTATGACGGTAATGCGGCAGTAAAAGGTCATGGTTTTCAGGTTCACGTTGGACCTAACAAACCTCATAGCCGTGGTCGGGTGCAAATTATTTCTAATAACCCTGCCGATAAACCCAGTATTTTATTTAACTACCTTGAAGATGAACGTGATCGTGAAGATTGGCGCGCATGTGTTCGTCTTTCCCGTGAAATTATTGAGCAACCCGCTTTGGATGCATACCGTGGAGATGAAATTCAACCGGGCGTACAAATAAAATCTGATGATGAAATTGATGCCTGGGTCAGAGAAAATGTTGAAAGTGCCTATCATCCGTCTTGTACTTGTAAAATAGGGAGAGATGATGATCCTATGGCAGTATTAGATCCTGATTGCCGCGTCAGGGGAATTGAAAACCTGCGTGTCGTTGACTCTTCAATATTCCCGAGCATTACTAACGGTAATTTAAATGCTCCTACCATTATGGCCGCAGAAAAAGTAGCCGATATCATTTTAGGCAAAACGCCGTTACCGCCGTCTGACGCACCAAGTTGGATAGATGAAAACTGGCAAAGCAAACAACGTCTGAATGATCCGGTCAGAGTGACTAACTAACTCAAGTTTCGGAGTTCATTTTTACCAATTCAGAATGAACTTCCCCTTATTCTAAAGCTTCTTGTCGCAGTGTAAAACTATCCATTTGCATGACTTGCGTAAAGAAATCTACCACTGTTTGTTCAATTTTTTCCATTACATTAATTTTATCTTGGCTCTGTAAGTTGTTAACTGAATCTAACGCGATACAAATTAGTGATTTAAATAAGCCCCACAATTTACTGGCGAAATTCAAGCAATTCAGGCTTTCTTCAAAGCCATTTCTTACTTCACTGAGCTTATTTGCTCCTTCCTCCTGCTTGGCAAATAATAACAAGCAAAACCTTAGTCCCGTCAGGTGAATTGAAGCTATGTCGGCTTTGCTCTTTAAAAAAACCTAACTTTTGTTTAACTTCTTTAAAATAAACTTCGATCCCCCATCGTAATGCGTATATTTCTAGTATTGTATTTGGCTTGGTATTACACCACGCTAACCGCGCTTAAAATGAGTAGTTGGCACTCAATGAGAGATATCGTCCAGGGCCTGGAACAAAATGACCACCACCGATTTGATCAGCATAGTCTTCGTCCGTTAAGTTTTCACCATTAAATTGCAAGCCTAACTTATCAGTAACCTGATAAGTTATCATCATGTCAAAAATCAAATAATCTTCTGCTGTTTCACGACCACCTGGATCTGAACTATTATAACGCTCACCCATATATTGGCTTCCTAAACCCACAGTTAGCTTGTCAGAAACATCATACGTACCCCATAGCGCAAATGAGTGTTTCGGTGTATTTCTTAACTCTTGACCAATTTGTACCTCATCATCGCCGGTCGCATTGAGCACTTCACTGTCTTGATATGTGTAACCAACAGAAATTGATAACTGTTCATTAAATTGGCCAACAGCACTTAACTCAATACCATCAACACGTTGCTCGCCGTCTAAAGTATCGTCTCTGGAATCTTCGGCATACGGGTCATCTGAACGTGCGTTGGTTTTTTCAGTGCGAAATATTGCGGCACTGGCTAAAAGGCGGTCATCAAGTAGTTCCCATTTAGTACCAAGCTCAAAACTTAGTGTTTCTTCTGGGTCTAACTCGGCATTATTTCCTCGAGTAGAGGCGGTCAGATCTTCAGCCGATGGACTGAATGAATTACCCGCACCAAAATAAATACTGCCATTTTCAGCAGGTTTGTAAACCGCACCGAAATTCCAGCTTAATTCTTTATCGGTAGCTTCTAATACTAGCGATGGATCATCACCTTCTAAATCGTAAAAGTATTCAGTATCAAAAATATCATATCTGAGACCTGCAGATAGTTGCCAATGAGAATTTATAGTGATGGTATCAAAAATATAAACAGCTGTAGTATCACCGGTAGCTTCATTACTTTTATCTGTGCGCGCATATTGGCCAGTAAATTCAAGTGAAGAGTCTGGATTATAAAGATCAATGCTAGAATCTTCGAGGTTATCTTCAACAACGTCTTCAAAATTCCAACGTTCAAATTTTTCTTGCGCAAATTCAAAACCCACCACAACATCATGGTCAAAACCTGCGATGTTATAATTGCCGATTAAATCAAGTTGCACAACCGCCAATGAATCTTCAGTGTCGCGAGTTTTCTCACCGCCAGTGTCAATTCTTGCCCCTTCGCCATAAACACGCACACCATCAATAGTTTCATGCATAAATCGCGGTGCACTCACTATCGATTGTCTTTCTATCGAACCAATACGTGCCAAAGCTCGTATCATGGTGTTTTGAGAGATATCTTTTTGGTATTCAACCGTCAATGACATTGCTTCGACATCTTCAAAATCTCGGTGAACATTGCCATAAAAGTTACTGTAGTCAACGGGTGGCTCCTGCCCTTCGAAATCAGCAATATCTTCATGTAACCTTCTATCATCACGGCCAGAATAATTAGGCACCCATGGCAAGCCATAGTCGGGTAAATTATCTTGTTTTTGATAATCACCATTCACAGTTAAACGGGAATCTGTCGCTATACCAGTAGCAAAAGAGGCAGAAAGCGCAATTTTTGAATTTTCAACTTCATCTCGGTCAGCAACATCACCATCATCGCTAAGTAAATTGATGCGTAATGCCGTGTTATCCGCCAACACAATATTTGAATCTAACTGGGCACGATAATCATCCGCTGTGCCGACACGTAAGCTCACATCATGAAAATCATCTAATTTAGCGGTTTTTGTTTGTAAATTAATGGTGCCGCCGACAGAGCCGCGACCATAGACGGCCGAGCTAGGCCCCTTGGCGACTTCTACCGCCTCTATATTATAAATATCACGCGTATAACCCGCCACATCTCTAACACCATCGATCATAATATCATTGCGAGAGCTAAAACCTCGAATGGTCATGCTATCACCTGTTGGTGTACCACCTTCGCCAGCCTGAAACGTAATGCCTGATACATTGCGTAACGCATCACGCAAACTGTCGACATTGCGATCTTTCATTACTGCACTTGTAATGACAGTAATCGTTTTAGCGGTATCTAATATTGGGTGCGTATACTTTAGTGAAGTAGATTGTTCAACTTTATAATTATCTTCGGTAGTAGCCGAAACTTTGCTGGTCGCCAACTCTTTAACTTCTTCTGCAGAAGCGATATTGCTTTGAAAAGTTGTTGCTATGACCAAGGTCAGTGCACTGAATTTAAATCCTGCTAGCGCAGATTTTTGTACGTAGTGACTCATGTTAGTTATGTCCTATTATTATGAGATTTTTCATAGTGAGTTGCGTATGTAATTGCTCCTGCTTTTACCAAATAATCCTTTATTCATAACGCGTTTATTTTTATTGGGCGCATAATAGCAATCCCCAAACACTATTGCAAATGATAATCATTCTTGTTAGCATTATCACTTGCGATGATTCGTTATAATTTATCGTGCTTATTTTTCGCACTCGATTTAGATTTTTATCTGGGTCTATTACATTTTATTGAGGTTATACATTTGAATATGGCACTATTGCGTTCCGCTACGCCCCTATGCATTTTCATGCGTCGGCTATTATTGATAACTAGTTGCGCTGCCATGCCAACTTACGCCTTAGATATTGCACAAATTGATCAATTAACCCTGCAATGGCTCAATGTAGAGCAACAACATGCCCAACTTAAGAAAAACTGGCATAGCCAGAAGCCGTTATTAACACAGCAGCTAGCCTTGTTAACGACAGAAAAAAAGCAATTAATGACCTTGATCACGATTGATGATAACAACACTATAAATGTCGATATAAAACGCAAAGGGCTACTCAAAGAGCAAAACTTACTTGAACAACAGCAAGCGCAATTAACCCAACAACTAGCGTTGCTGACTACTCAACTGACCTTTATTAATCATTTATTACCGCCACCATTAAAAAAAATCTGGCAGAAAGAACATCAAGCCTTAGGAGCAGAGCCAGAGCTTTCTTTACAGTTACAAGTCGCCTTAGCAAAACTGGCTAGCTTAGCCGAGTTTGAACAGCGTATTACGCTGCACGAAATGCCATTAACATCACCTCAAGGCGCTGAAATCCTGGTAAAACAATTGTATTTAGGTACAGGTATCGCTTGGTTCACCAGTGCTGACGGCCAATATTGTGGTTGGGGGCAAGCAGATGAAAAAGGCTGGAGTTGGCATTTTGATCCCCAAGAAAGTGCTAAAGCCATAAAGCAGGCAATTGCCATTTTCGAGAAAAAAAGACAGGCAGATTTTGTCGAGTTACCCATCAAAATATCAAACCGAGCCATTGCAGTTACGGTTAAAAACAGCGTCGGTGAATCATAATGGTTAACAAAATATATTTATGGCTATTAATAACTTTATTAAGTCTTTCATATACCGCCCTAACGAAAGCAGAAAACGCCCAAGCGACAAGCAAGATTGAAGCACAGTTAGTAAAAAACATTAGTCAAGCACAACAAGCACTGTCAGCGGTAGAAAACCAGATACTCAACGAACGAAGCAATATCGCCAAAAAGCTGGCTAAGCTAGAACGAGAGGTGCTTAAACTTCGTGAAGATACGTCAGTAGCTAGGCGTTTGGCTGATGAAAAAACTCTCAGTTTCACCAAACTTGAACAAAGATTATCAACATGGCAACAACAACAAGTATTTCAACAAAATCTATTACATCGATTTTTACAACATCAGCAAAGCAATGAAAAATTACCCGTTGCTACCAATATCTCTGAGCAATTTATTCGCGTATTAGCGAAGAGCAAGCAACTCAACCAAGGTTTTGCTCCGCAGTGGCAAGAAGGCAATGTAGTAATGCCGAATGGCGAAATTAGCCAAAAGCCGATATTAACCATAGGACCTGTGACCTGGTATTGGGACGAAATGAGTAACCAAGCCGGCTTTGCCAGCCATAGAGACCAAAATCTCTGGCAACATAATGGTTTTTTACCTAACAGTAACAGCATAGAAAATTTACGTAGTGCTGAGTTAGGGACTATCGTTTTTGATCCGACCCTACGCCGGGCATTAGCGCGGTCTCAACACCAAGAAAGTATCGTTGAACATGTGATTAAAGGTGGTTTATGGGTGATCCCTATCCTTCTGTTTGGTTTATTTTCACTGGTTATTGCCCTTATTAAAGTCGTGCAATTTTGGCGTTTACCTAGATTTGTTCAGCTAAACCAATCAATGTTGAATAATATATTACGCACACAAGTAGAGCCATCGGTGGGCATAGCTAAAATCCGCGGCATGCAAAATAACTTGCTGGAAATCGTCAGGAAATCAACTACCCCGACACAGCGTGATGATGAGTTATTCATAGAGCTACAGGATAACAAGCGTCGCTTAGAGCGTCGATTAAGTGCTATAGCTATTACGGCTGCGGTAGCGCCATTATTAGGTTTACTTGGTACCGTAAGTGGCATGATAGAAACCTTTAGAATGATGACTTTGTTTGGCTCTGGTGATGCCGAGGTAGTATCAGGAGGAATATCGCAAGCTTTAGTCACCACAGAGTTAGGGTTAGTGGTGGCCATCCCTGCACTCATTCTAAACGCTGTACTATCTCGTAAAGCCAAAGCTTATTATTACGAATTAGAAAATTTTGCCCTTTTACTCAGTAATGCCAATGAACAATCAAATATCCCCGATGATATTAGCGATGTATTGGCGAATAAACCTGAGCCAATACAAGGAATCGCTTCATGATTGAACAAATAACCAACAGCGTTATTTGTTGGGCAATCTTATTACTCGCCTTAGTGTGTTATCAACAAATATGGTGTCAATATTTTACCCGCTTTGACGCTATGCCAACGCAAAATAATGATTCAATGAATCATGCCAGCATCAGCAATAATTTTGCTTTTACTGGCATACTCATTGGTGCATTACCTTTATTAGGTTTATTTGGCACTATCGTGGGTTTACTCGAATGCTTTGCCGGCATCGCTAGTGAGGGAGCCAGTAGTGAATTAATGAGTTCTGGCATAGGAAAGGCCTTATTAACCACCCAATTAGGTTTATTATGCGCTATTCCTGGCTGGCTGCTGCACACTTGGGTGTATTCAAGTATAAAACATCATAAAAGCCAGGCAGTGAATACCCGTCCTGCTTATGGGGAGCATTAGCTTATGCCCGCCCGATTACAACGTCGCCTTGAACAAGAACAAGAACAAGCGACAACTATTGATATGTCTCCCTTGCTTGATGTGGTCTTTATTTTATTGATATTTTTTATTGTCACTACTGTTTTTGTTAAAGAAACCGGGGTCGAAGTTGATAAACCCCAATCATTAACCGCACAGCAATTAGAACAAACGGTGATATTGCTAGCGATCACTGATAATGGTGAAATTTTTTATAACGGCAGTAATATTGGCATTGCCGGTATTCGTGGCACCGTAGAGCAATTACAGCGTAGCCAGCCTCGACCTGTCGTTATTCAAGCGGATAAAAATGTACCGACGCAGTTATTACTTGAAGTGATTGATGAAGCCAAACTTGCGGGCACACTTACCGTAAATTTGGCGGCACTTAATCCATAAAGGAGCACTTGTGAAGGCTAGATTGATCACTCCGTTACAAAAGAATTTACTGGCGAGTATCGCCAGTATAGTAATACTTAGCAGCGCCTTGTTGTTATTTTGGCTTGGGCATAATATCAAACAACAACCGCCGGAAAAAATTATTATTCGGGAAGTTGCCTTAGTAACGCCACCGCCACCACCACCGCCACCGGTACAACAAGCGATGGTTGAAACCCCGATCACCATACAAATTCAAGGCTCAGGCGCCAGTATGCAAATATTGACGGTGGAGCAGAACATCACCCTCACTAAACCTGATATTCCACCTATGGTGGTAAGTCAAACAAAATGGCAGCAGTTAGAGATAGATTGGGATGCCTTTGCGTTAGATCAATTAGACGATTTACCCACTTTATTAACACCACTGAAAATTGATTTCCCTAAGAGTCTCAGTAGACAGGGAGTAAAACGAGTTTTGGTTAAATTGGAGGTAATGATTGACGAGCAAGGACAACTAACCTTAATTAATATTGTCAGCAATCCTTACCAAGAATTACAGGGTGAAATTCAGCGCTTAATACGGAGCAGTCGATTTAGTGCCCCTAAAAAAGATAACCAACCCGTTAGAGCCCGATTTGTCTGGCCTATCGAAATAAAATCATAAAAGAGCGTAATAATGTCTAGAAGTTATACCTGGCTAACCCAGCCGTTAATTTTGATCACTATTTTGTTTAGCTTGGCATTCACCTGCCATGCACAACTACACATCAAACTGGCAGAGCCGACGTGGGAGTTTATTCTGAATAACCAACCATTGGCCCAAAAAGTGGCACAAATAGCGCCCTCGGAGCGAAATTTTTCCAAAAGAATTCAACCGTTACTTGCTGCACACAATTACCAAGCCGTGATGATTGAATTTTCTAAGCGCGAGCTAAAAGATGACAGCGCCGCTTTATGTCAGTTGCGTGGCCAAGTACAACTGCTGTTAAAGCAATATGAGCAAGCCGAGCAAAGTTTACAACAAGCCCTGACTCTTGTACCCAATTTAGCACTAGCTCATCGTAGTATCAGCATGGTTTACATGGTAAATAAATCATATAAAAAAGCACAAACCCACCTAAAAAGTACCATTGAATTGGGCATTGCTGATGCACAAATATTTGGACAATTAGCTTATGTTAACCTGCAGTTATCGCAAGGGGCCAGCGCCGTGGCTGGGTATCAATACGCCCTATTTCTTGAGCCTGAAAACATGCAATGGCGCCAAGGCTTATTATACGCGCTCCTCAATAGTCAAGCTTATGATCAAGCGCAAGCGCTATTAGAGGAAATGCTGCCTGACAATATGAACAGTCAGGCATTATGGCTACAAAGAGGACAGTTAGCGTTAAAACAAAATCACTTAATACAAGCCATCAGTAGTTTAGAAATGGCCTTGCTACTGGGAGAAGATGATGTTGAAAACCTAACCACTACCGTACAACTACATATTAAGGCAGGTAGCCCGAAACGAGCAATACAAATATTGGTGGAAAATATGCCAATATTCTTGGCAAAAAAATCAGATAAAAGCATTGTCGCCGTGGAACAAATCAGTGCTTGGTTAGTATATCAACAAGACTGGCAGCAATTACAAGTCCTGCTGAGCGAGGTAGACAAAAACATATCGACCTTAGCCACCACAACGCAAGCAAAGTTTGATGTTTACCATGCCCAGTTAGACATTGCTAAACACAATAACCAGAGAGCTTTAGCTCGACTTAGACAAGCTTTGAGTAAAGATCCCAGCCATGGCGAAGCCTTATTAACCTTGGCATCTCTACTATGGCAACACACACGAGACGAAAGTGCGTTAATTTATTATGTCCGAGCACAAGCCCTATCTGGCTTTAAAGAGCGTGCTTTACTTGGCCAAGCACAATTAGAAATCGACCGTAAGCAATACTCACAAGCCTTAGCTTTACTGCGCCAAGTTATTCAGTTTAATCCTAATCGTAATGATGTAGTAGCGAACATACAGTCATTAGAAAATATAGTACGTAATCAAGGTTAAAGGACACTTTTATAATGATAAAAAAGTTTTTAACCACTTGCCATCGTTGGCTAGGATTTCCAGTCGGTATTTTATTTATTATTACCTTTGGCACGGGATTGATCACCGCCATTGATGAACTTTCAGTACGTGTTGAGCATGCTCTGTTAAATCAAAACAACCCTTTCCAGTATACCAGTATTAGCGAAAAAGGAGTTGTACTTAGCGAGATCACTGCAGGAAAAAACAGGTTATCTCGCATTATTATGCCAACCGAGGCTACGCCTTACTATCAATTAGCAAATCGTAATGAAAGTTGGCTCTATCAACTTAGCCAACCTAAATTAGCCATTCATCAAGTTAATCAAGGTAATGTTTTTTTTAAAACAGTATTACAATTACACCGGAATTTTTTATTGGGTAAAACTGGCGTAGTAGGAGTAAGTGGCAATAAATTAGTCGCTTGGGTCGGTTTGCTCGCTTTAATGATAAGCTTAATTGGCTTATGGATATGGTGGCCGAAACGTCGACTATTTACTGTGCGTGATACCCTGCCTCGAGGGAAAAATCGAAAGAATTTATATGGTAATCACACTAGCGCCGGTGTTATTTGTGTTATCGCGATACTTATCTTGGCACTAACAGGGGCAGGCATTACCTATAAAAATTATGCTAAAACACTATTTGGGGTACCCGCGAAGGCAAACATCAACAAAAATATCACGGAACATGGAAGTATTGATAATAATTGGAGCGCTTGGCTACACGCAGCTTATAGTCAAATGCCCGCTGGCTCAACACTCATACAAATAAAATACCCACGTGCGCCACGTAAAAGCGCTAAAACTGTCACTAACATCAAGCCAGTAAAAGTGAATAAAGCCCTAAGCAGAGCCGAGGAAAAAGTCAGTCATAACATCACAAAACAGCGCAACACTGAGCATAGAGAACAGACTAAAAATAAAAGTCAGAGTCACTCAGCTAAAATATTAACCTTTAAATTTAATACGCCCAATAATTGGTTTGGCTTGGCAGAAAGTAATGTCAGTATTGATATCAATAATTCACAACTAGTCAGTACCACATTATTCAGCCAGCTGCCTATGGGGGAGAAAATTTATTCCTTAATCAAACCATTACATACTGGCCATGGATTACCTGTCGGCTATGTCATCGTACAATTAATTTTTTCTTTATTAGGCACAGTCATGGTTTGCTCTGGCGTAATTATGTTTATTAATAAAAAACGTAAGAAAAGTTTAAGACAAGTGTTCACAGTTAAGCGCTTAAGCTTTACTCGATACATAGATATTAAATACTTAATTCCCACAAAACAACCCAAGGATTAACATGAAGATAGTAATTTTGACATGTACATTACTGCTGAGTAGTTTGGCTCAGGCACACTTTTTATGGTTAGAAAAAACGGAGACTAATACAGTCAAATTATATTTTGGCGAATGGCAAGAAAACCGTATTGAAAATAATGACAAATTAAAAAAATTCTCTGCGGCAAAAATATTTGTCGCGACAGCGGAAAATAAAACGCCATTGACACTTCATGAGACATTTTTTAGTGCACCACTCGCGACGAACAATGATGTCTATATGACACTGACAAGTTTACCAGCCAAATTAAACAGAGCAAAAAAGTTCACCCACACGTCTTACTATGCCAAGGTAGGACGCAAAAAAACTACGACAACACTCTCTTTTGAGCTAGTACCGACAGTCGATAATGGTAATGTTTTCACCCTATTTTTAAACGATAAGCCCCTAGAAAAAACCGATATTATTCTTTATGGCCCACCTAAATGGCAAAAAAACTATAGAAGTAATGGTAAAGGACAAATTACCATTGAAACGCCTTGGCCTGGTCAATATATAATTAAAACCAGCTATCAAATTGTCGCTAAATCAGGTGTTGCTACCTTAGCAAAACCGAGTCAGCGTTTTGTTTTTACTAATACATTTTATGTCAGTGATAACGCAAAATAACATGTTCTTGCTTGAGCTTAATAAATTCACTTATTAGTAGTAATTACCGCTTACGCGGTTGGGTCATGGTTGCTATAGCAAAAGTATAACTATGTGTATTCATCTTCATATTAAGGCTCAGACCCGAATGGCACTTAGTTAAGGGTTATCCGTATATAAATCAATAAAATAGCAATTCACATAACTTTATATTTTTTAGGT
>JABSOJ010000798.1 GCA_013216005.1 Alteromonadaceae bacterium
CCGTCAATTTAGGATCTAAATGTAACAACAATCAAAATTCCAACAATATTAAAAAAGCCAAAAATATAAACGGTAAAGTGGTTGAAAATGGTCATATTTCGACAGCCTAGGCAACAGCTGCCAATTTTTTGGGTGCGGTAGTTGCCCGGCAGTTTGCAGGAAATCAGCAGGGAATTGATGTTGCTCAGGGAGGGATGCAAGGCTTATCAGTTGAAATCTTCAGTGCCTGTCCACACGCGAGCATGATCAAAGGATTAGGTTTGGCAGGCTTTGGTCAACAACAAATCACCAGGGTTAATACGCTTGAAAATTCTGAACAAATGGATGTTGATCATTTGTCATTATTACTAAAAAACAGCAAGGCTAAAAGTAAAATTGTTATTGCCAGCAGTGCCACAGTAACCGCAACAAGTTTTGATGATTTGGAAGCTGTTTCAGCTTTGTGTCAGCAACATAAAGCCTGGTTGCATGTTGATGCAGCATTTGGTTTGTTTGAGCGCGTAGTCACGGGAAAAGAGGGGAAAACTAAAGGGATTGAAATGGCTGATTCCATTACTTTAGATTTTCATAAATGGCTTAATGTTCCTTATGACGCAGGTGCTTTTTTTACGCGTCAACCATCCTTGCTCGTTCAATGCTGTGAAGTAGATGCTCCCTATTTAACGAATAACGAAGCACAGCCTGATTTTTTGGCGATGGGTATTGAAAATTCACGTAGATTTCGTGCGCTCCCTGTTTGGTTCACCCTTTTAAAATATGGTAGAGAAGGAATTAAAGAATGGGTTCAGCGAAATATGGAGTTAGCTGATGAGTTGGCCAATTGGATTGAACAGCGGTCTGAATTTGAATTATCTGTGCCATGCCAGTTGAATGTTGTTGTTTTTCGTCCATATTCAAAACATTTGAGTAATGAACAATCAGATAAATTTACTACGTTATTTCTTGAACAAGTAAATAAAGACGGGAAAATCTTTTTAAGTCCGGGCGTGTGGCAGGGTCAAAAAGTGATACGGGCAGCGTTAAGTAACTGGCAAACATCGAAAGAGGATATAGCGCTGGCAAAAAAAAGTTTGCTATCGTGTTATAAAATGCTTGTTTCAGAATGATGCCTTTAAGTTGCACTCATGTTGATTGAATATAGTGATTGGTATTATAACTTCAGGTAGTTTGGATATAATACCGATCCTATTTATTAATAGCGCATTTTAAAAGTGATAAAGTCTCGTTTAACTAACAATTTGCCCATATTTTTAGTTTTTATTTGTGGTTACTGTGTCGCCAGTTATCAATTAGCTCGTTACCAAATTGAGGACGAGATTAATGATTATCAAAGAGAAATTTTAATCGCTATAAGGTTGTTGGAAGCTTATTCAGAGAGTTCAACATTAATGAACAAAGAAATTTCTTTCCCTATGTTGAGTGCTCAACATCAAGGTATGAATTTTTGGCTCTGTTCCATATTATTGTTGTCCCTTATTTTGATTTTTGCTACAGGCCTTTATTACATGCTTTCCAGT
>JABSOJ010000799.1 GCA_013216005.1 Alteromonadaceae bacterium
TGTTAAATTCTTTTTTCGTCTATCTTATTGTTTTATATTTGTTTATTAGTTTTATTTCGTGGGGATTCGTCAGACTCTGTATCGTCAGTTAAGATCTCTTTATAAACCTAAATCAATGCGACGATGTGATCTTGGTGAGCCAAGAAGTATGAATAAGACAAGCATGGAACAATATTGTGAACTTATTGCGGCATTGAAGATCCGAACCATGAATAAAAATGGAAGACATATTTCAACGGTTAGAGCTATTGAAGTACTCGAAACGATTGGGATTGAATCAAGTTACGGATTTATAAAACCTGCAAAAGGGATATTAGTCAAAGCAACAATCAATCGTTATCTAAAACTATGGGGATTTGATCAACATAATCTCATGAAAAACACTCCAGCAGTTCGCTTTCAAGCTCAGCATAGTAATGAATGTTGGCAATTTGATTTAAGTCCATCAGATCTTAAACATGTAAAGGAGCCCCTTTGGTTTGATAAAAATAGAGGAAAACCAATACTGATGATATATAGCATTGTTGATGATCGTAGTGGGGTTTGTTATCACTCGATTCCGCAGTTTTTTATTATTGACATTTGTGAACATCTAAATTTCATAGACTTGCACTTTTCTGTAAATATTTAAGGATTGTTAGCTGTTATATAACAATATGTTTTTAAATGGTTTTTAAAAGTCAACTTCTAAAAACTGCGGAATCGAGTATCAGGAATATCGAAATGTTTATGGTGAAGACGTGGGAGCCACCTTACTTTTTTTATTCAATGCAATGAATGTTAAATCAGATCCTGAAGTTCCTTTTTCTGGTATTCTCGACATGATATACACAGATAATGGCCCAATAGCAAAAAGTCATGTATTTCTTAATGTAATGACATTCTTGGGTATCGAGATTAAAACACATCTACCTGATAGCAAAGATCATAGAAGAAAAACAGCAAGAGCTAAGGGGAAAGTGGAACGGGCATTTAGAACTGTAAAAGAATGCCACGAAGTACTTTACCATCTGAGAGAACCAAAAAATGAGGTCGAGGCAAATCAAATGTTATTTGATTATATGAAACAATATAACGATCACGAACATCGTTCAGGGATGCATTCCAGAATGGACGATTGGAAAGAAAATATTAAGGCATCAGGTATTCGGAAGATCTGTAGTTGGAAAAGATTTTGTTCATTTGCCCGTGAACCTGAAAAAAGAACGACGGGTATTGATGCCAGAATAACGGTTGATGGTACTGTGTATGAAATTTCACCTGATTTAGCGGGTGAAAAGGTTATTTTATGGTGGGGATTATTTGATGATGAACTTTATGTAGAGTTTGATGGAGAAAGGTATGGTCCTTATTATCCTATTAGTGGCCCGATCCCTTTATCCAGATACCGTAAGTTTAAAAAAACGTAACTACTCAGCACTTAATTTAAATAAAAGTAAAAAATCGAGTAGGGTGAGGCTTTTGCCTCATCCCTCTCACAGAACCGTACGTACGGACCTCGTATACGGCTCCTGCA
>JABSOJ010000800.1 GCA_013216005.1 Alteromonadaceae bacterium
TGAGCTGATTTAAAAAATTCAGTTAAGTTTCATGAATATTTTTGAATTCAATTATTAACGATTCTTGAGTAATAAAAGTAATTCTTAAGCAATAAAAATACTAAAAGTGATAAAAACGATGTTAAATAATTTATTTCAAACAAAACCCGTGCTTGATAGCGGTACAAGCGACTGGATATTTGATACTTTTGCCTGGGCTATTGAAAATTTTGAACTGAATGTTTTTAAGCAGGATACCCAATTAATTTTACCAAATAATGATTTTTACCCCGGTAAAGTAAGCAGTGTTCACCAAATGGCTCAGTCTATTTTTGATTTAACACTCAAATATGCAGGAATGGAAAATTGGCCCATCCGTTTAGTTGAACCGCAGAACTATCAGCAACAGCCTCTGGCTAAAATACATTTTTCAAATGCAATTCGTGGTGGATCATTCCAGCTTGTAAATGAACCAGAACAAGAGACGATAATAGAGATAACCTATAATCCTAATCAGATTAACCAGCCACAAGATTTGATCGCTTCTTTTGGTCAAACGCTTGCCTCAATTTTAATTCTTCAATCAGACGCTATACCACCCGGCGGGAAAGATAATTTGCCACAAGCAGCTGATCTGGTTGCTTGTTTCATGGGTTTTGGTGTTATGTTTGCCAATACCGCTTATCAGTTTAAAGGGGGCTGTGGTTCTTGTTATAACCCCGCTGCTAATCGTCAGGTTGCTTTAGCTGAGTTAGATGTGGCTTATTGCTTAGCGTTATTTTCGGTTTTAAAGTCAATACCGGTTAAACAAGTATTGCCTCATTTAAAGTTGCACTTGAAGAAAACCTTTAAGCAAGCGCATAAGGAAATTCAGGCTAAGGTTAAATTGTCGCCTCAACCAGCTTTGCTCGCTGCTTTAAATTGATTGAGTTTGATTAATTCTGGATGGACATTAGCTAATGTACGTCCTGAAACGGGGCGTCCGCAGTAGACGCCCGTTTAGGAATGAATACTCGTTAAATTACAGTTTGCCGACAAGGTTAACAAACCAGCCTTTAGCGTTGTAATCTAGCTGGGTGAGATTATCAGTAAAATCGGTAAAGTTATAACCAATACCCACTTTGATATGCTGACCTATTTGTCGTTGTATTGCGGTGAGAAAACCTTTGCCTGTGACGATTCAAGTAGCCGTGCTTCAATTATCGCATCCCAATGGCGGACTATGTGCCAATCTACACGTCCGATATAGAGATTGGCAGTACTCTCGAACCATTCTCCGGTTTCCCGTCCCTGACGAATTTCACCAGTACGTCTTGCGTATTTATCACCAATACTCCATCTCGGCGAAAGGTCATAATTTATATCAATACCTAAAATATGACTACTTTGCTGGTAATCATTCTGACGGTTATTTTGATTAAACTGCTCCGCTGGTGCCAAGTCGGCTAAATAGTTATAACTGACGTTCCGCACATAAAGCTGAGATTTAAAATCTGAGTTGATTTTCAGTAAAAAGGGCATCAGATTTTAAAT
>JABSOJ010000801.1 GCA_013216005.1 Alteromonadaceae bacterium
GGCAACTTTTTTGCTGCCTGTTAGGAAATATTTATCGATGGTTAGTTACTGATCTTTAGTGTTTTGATTTTTGTTCTCGGATCATCATGGGGCGAGGGTCTTCAAAAAGCACTTTTGTCGTTTGATGGCAGCAAAGAGGAAATACAAAAGATCTGCCTACTTTTACACGACAATCTCGGCCCCGTCGAGACGGCGCAATTTATTTCGCGCATGACCACGTATCAAGACCGTAAGCGGCACCAAAAGGTGACCATTGAAATTCGTGCTGATACCAAAGCGTTGATCAATCGACAATTAGCCGCATTGGGCTATGACAGTATTGATGCGCTCATTAATGATGCGCTATTTGAGTTTGAGATCAGCTAATGGCTGCTTCACACTTAACCTGTTGTTATACTGGTGTTTCTATTAGTAAACTTCTACTATAGTAGATAATAACGGCCATTGTTAATGTATTATCATGCTCAAATTTTAATTGTTTGTAAGTTAACATCGAAAAAATTAGCGTTTCGGTCTAGGCTGTCGAAAACTCGTGCTTTTGGGGATATTCAATTTACCAGTTTTTGACTTTACAAAGTATGATGTTTACTATTTATTGGATTTACGTAATTGTGCTGAAATTTAATATTTAGTGGCAAAATGCTATTTTCATTAATATCTTGTTACATCTAACGGGATAAATAGCATATTATTCCGTCAATTTAGGATCTAAATGTAACAACAATCAAAATTCCAACAATATTAAAAAAGCCAAAAATATAAACGGTAAATTGGTTGGAAATGGTCATATTTCGACAGCCTAGGCGATGGCTCTGCTCAACCAAATTATTCAGGTGCTTGATTTGAAGTACTTCGATCAAACACCCGATCATTCCTACAAAGCATATTTGCAAATTGATCATCTCCAAAGCTGCTTCATTAGTGCCACTCTTATCAATCACCACTTTTTCAGGGATGCCATGTTGCTCGATCGCTTTTTGAAAAAATCGTCTGGCAGATGGTTCATCCCGCTTCACACTCAGTATGAAATCAATGGTACCCCCATATTTATCAACGGCTCTGTAAAGATATTACCATTCGCCTTTTGCCTTAATATACGTTTCGTCCATTTTCCACGAGCTGGACACTGGCTGTTTTCTCTGACGAAAAGCAGCTTCTAATTGCGGCGCATATTCGAGAACCCAGCGGTGAATAGTCGCGTGGTCTACCTGTACACCGCGCTCAGCTAACAACTCTTCAATCTCTCTGTAACTCAGCTTGTATGCCAAGTACCATCTTATAGCCATCAATATTGTAGCAGATGGAAATTGTTTGTTTGCGAAACTGAGTGCCATATTAAAGCTCTATTTCCCTGAATAAGTCGTATGCTTAATATTAGCAAATTTTTGATTAAATAAATTTACAGCCTTCAAGATGCGACAGAACCCTTTATTTTCGGCTCTGTTGTAGCTAATTGTTGTCTATACTTATAAATGAACGTAACTTATTGAGGTGCAAGACAATGAGAACA
>JABSOJ010000079.1 GCA_013216005.1 Alteromonadaceae bacterium
AAATCCAGAAAAGTAAACAATCATAATCGTATAAAAAAAGTGACTCAAAGTGTCGGTCAAACCATTATTGATATTGATCAGGTGGAAAAAGAACTCTTGAACATTGACGAAGCAAACGAGCTGATTGTCAATGTAGACGGCGGACACGTAAAAACAACAGAAGAGCAACGGAGTATAGAAGCATTAACGTCGGTTATTTATCGTCCGGAAGCGCTTATTTCCAATAAAAAAGGCACAATAAAACATTTATCTGAGAAGAGTTGTGCCGCATCAGTTAAAGATGACGAGCAAAAAGAAATGATCAACAATACGATTGTTGCCGCGCTAAAACAGGGACTTACGCCGAACACCCATATTACAGCCCTGTGTGATGGTGCAACGAATTGCTGGAACGTTGTAGAATCATTACGTCCGCTATGCGCAAGCATGACGTGTATTTTGGATTGGTTTCATATCGGAATGAAAATGCAAAATATTGCTTTACCTAAAGCGACAAAAAATAAATTTTTACGGATAAAATGGCACTTATGGCGCGGTAATACTGATGCCGCAATTATTCGATTAGCCCAATTAATCGCTTCGGTTAACATGTTAAAAGTAAAAACTAAACTGAGTCAATTTAAACAATATGTTGAAAATAATCGTGATCGTATAGTTAATTATCGTGAACGTCAGACAAAAGGGCAGGTATTCACCAGCAATTTAGCAGAATCAACGGTTGAAAGTCTTATTAATCAACGATGCAAAGGGCAACAACACATGTTATGGTCAAGAGAAGGACTTAATCCGATATTGCAGTTAAGGGCTAAGATCCATAGTAAAGATTGGGACAATAAATGGAAGACGGTGATATTAAACTCGCCACTATAATACTCGATTAATCCCAGTGTAGACTCAAGATATTACACTTCCAAAGTCCATTGCAGTTGGCTTTGATGGGTTTTCATCCAAATTTTTGCTGCTTGATACAAAGGATAATGCTGTTCAACCAATTGCCAGAATTTTGCTGAATGATTGAGGTGTTCCAAATGACATAATTCATGAATAATCACATAATCAATTACCCATGTTGGCACCATCATTAATAAATAATTAAAGCTTAATTCTTTTTTACTATTACAGCTTCCCCATCTTGCTTTATATTGTCTGACTTTAAAACTCTTGGGAGTTAACTTTGTTTTAGCAGAAAAATAAGGTAAATTTTCAGCGATATATGTCTCAGCCTGATTTTTAAACCACTTTTCCAGCTGCTTTTTTACTTTCAGCCTTTGCTCTTGTACGTTTACGCGACTTAATATTTCCTGATCAGAAATACTGCTATGCTTCGGCTTCGCTAAAACAATTTGCAATTCATCAGTTAGATCATTCACTGGTAGATCATTCACTGGTAAATCATTCACTGGTAAATTATTCACTTGTAAATTATTCACTTGTAAATGATTCACTTGATTTTTTTTACCGTAAATAACAGTGACTTTTGTATATTGCCCAAACACCCACAAATAACTGCCATCAACAAACAGACGCGGTGTTGTAATTTGATTTTGAGACTGTTCTTCAAGCTTTGATTTTAACCAAAGTAACTTTTTTTGTACGAGTGCATCAATATGTTTTTGGTCTAAGTAGTAAGGCGCACGAACAGTCACTTTACCTTGCTTAACATATAAACCAACCGTTTTTCGACGTTCACTACGGATCAGCAGATAATTTAATTCCGCATCAACAACTTCTACTACTGACAATTTAACTGCACCCTACTTCAAAACTCATATTGTATTATTTGTGAGAATGTAACTCACCTATTTCCAGCGCTTACTATACTTGCACAAAAACAATCTAGGCTGTCTCTAATTTTTCTTCATCAGACAAAGATTCAACTTTAGCAAGCTTTGATTTTGACTTTAGCTTTGACTTTGGCTTAGTTTTTGGCTTTGACTTGATCTCTGCCTTTTCTGCCGTATTTTCAACTGGCTTTTCTTTTTCTACAGGCTTTGCATTTTCAGCTGGCTTTTCACCTAGTTCAGCATTTTCAACTGGCTTTAGTTTTTCAACAGGCTTTTCAACTGCTTTTTTTGCCGGTTTTTTTGCTTGTAGCGCAATCAGAACTTGCTCTCGGTTTTGAGCAATATAAATACTCAACTCTTCTGTCATTGATTCAGTTAATTCCAGAGATGCAGTGCTGAATAACTCGGCTAGATTATCTGCCATATCAAGCATTTTGTCATATTCGTCAGCAGATTTCTTATCCATAAATGTTTGCACCTCTACACCTTCTCTTATCACTACATATCGACTTTCAACGGCCATTTTTATTCCTTATTTCTAAATACCTTATTTTCTAAAAAATCATTCACTATTTCATTGTGCTTTATTTAAACAAGTTTTACAAAAAATTTGTTTAAAATCATAATTCATTAAAATCACAGTTCATTAAAATTATTCTACCTGAAAAATCAAACGCACAAGCAGCTGTATAAAACAACAGTAAAAATAGTAACAAATAATCGAACCAAATACCAAACTTAAATTTTACTAAAAAAAATCAGCTAGTGAAATTTCAATAGCTGATTAAACTCTGATTATAAAATTTCCAAATTAATTTTGGAAAATTAACTTTTAAGCTCTCTCACTCGAAAAGTACGACCTTTAAGCTTACCTTCAGATAATTTTTTCAACGCACGTTTCGATGCACTTTTAGCAACGGCAACATACGCCCAGTTATCAAACAATTGTATTTTACCGACTTGTTTACCTTCAACGGCTTGTTTTCCATTATCCTTGCCCGTAAGCGCGCCTAAAATATCACCGGCACGCACTTTTTGTTTTTTACCACCATCAATTTGAATCGTGGTCATTAATGGCGAAAACACATCTTGCTCTAAAACACTGGTCGGTGGTAAATCTTCACTTTCAATCGTTCTGTCTAAATAATCTTCTAGTAAGCCAATTTTGTAACTTTCTTTATCACTGAAGAGAGAGTAAGCATGACCTTGACTACCTGCACGCCCCGTACGACCAATACGATGTACATGTACTTCTGCATCACGGGCAATATGATAATTAAATACAGCATCTAAAGAATCAATGTCCAGACCACGGGCAGCAACATCAGTAGCAACCATAATTGAGGCACTTTTATTAGCAAAACGTACCAAGGTTTGATCTCTGTCTCTTTGTTCTAAATCACCGTGTAAGGCAATCGCACTGAAACCATAATTTGCCAGCGTATCAGCAACCGCTTGCACTTCAATTTTGGTATTACAAAAAATGACGCTGGACTCAGGACGATGTTGCAACAATAACAAACGCAATGCCGTTATTCTCTGCTCATTATCATCTACCTTAAAAAAGTGTTGTGAGATAGTGCTCTCTTCCTGATTTTCTTTCGCTTCAACCATCACAGGGTCAACCATTATCCTTGATGCGATTTGTTGAATTTTTGGCGGAAAAGTAGCACTAAATAATAACGTTTGTCTGTTCTCAGGCGTTTGTTCAATAATGTAATCTATGGTTGCTTGAAAACCCATTTCCAACATGCGATCAGCTTCATCAAGTACTAAAGTAGAGACATCATCTAAACGCAATGTACCTCTGCCTAAGTGATCTTCAATACGTCCTGGTGTGCCAACAATAATGTGTGCACCATGCTCTAAAGATCCCACTTGCGGTCCAAAAGGCATGCCTCCACATAAAGTCAGCACTTTTATGTTATGAATAGTGCGGGCCAATTTACGAATTTCTTTCGCCACCTGATCCGCTAATTCGCGAGTTGGACAAAGGACGATAGTTTGAATACGAAAGCGTTTTACATTAAGTTTTTGAAGCAAACCTAAACCAAATGCTGCCGTTTTTCCGGAGCCTGTTTTACCTTGCGCAATAACGTCCTTGCCAGCAAGAATATGAGGTAAACTCAGTGCTTGAATATCCGTCATCTGCTGATAACCCAGCGATGATACATTTTTTAGTAAATCAGAATTAAGATTAAGTGTTGAGAAGGCTTTGTTGCTCAAGGTAATGTCCTGTATTTGGCATCGTTAACACATTATACCAATTGCATTAGCAAACGACTTGTGAATATCCATTTTCAAGTCGTTTAAATATAAGTGCTAAATCTGTGAATATTTCACTTTTCAAGCCATAACAAGATTGCTTTTGCCATTGCCTCAGGTTGTTCCAGTGGCAACATATGACCCGCATCAGGAATTTCAATATGCTGAATAAGTGAGTTGTTGGCGGGCATTTTATCGAAAAGAACGCGATTAACCAAGTGTTCTTCGACCCCATAACAAAATGTTATTGGAATATCGGCCTTTAATAACTCGGTAAACAAATCTTCCCGCTTTGTAGTTACCTTGTATTGCTGCAATAAAACCTCTTCTAAGAGTGCTTTATCCATTACCCTCATTTTATCGATAATTGCTTTGTTTTGCTTATTCTTTTGATGAAGAAATTCCGATGCTCTCTTCGCAGACAGTCCAGAATATCCATTTTTTTCCACCCAATTGATTATCCTTTTTCGGGCTGATATTTCGGCTTCAGATAAAATACAGGGAACATTTGAAGCAATAAACAATTTTTTAACTTGATCAGAATATGACGTATAAAAAGCACTTGCTAAATACCCTCCCAGAGAAAAACCTAATAAATTAATCCTTTTATCGTTCAATTCATCCTTATCTCTCAGGCCATTAGTACTCAAGCCATCAGAACTCAAATCACTATTATTCAAACTATCATCACTTAAACCATCATCACTCAAACCAAGGCACTGATCATTGATAAAGCGATTAAGTTCAGACAATATTTCAGTCAATGACCCTTCTTGCGGTATTGGTACGTGTATCAATTGATAATCATTACCTGACATGCTTTCAAGTTGAGACCACAGTTCATCCCATAAACTTCTATCGCACATAGTACCGGGAATAAAAAATATTTTTTCTTTCATGGTGCTAGCTCAAGTATTGATCGAATATTTGTACTGTAACTATTTCACCCGCAGGCACTTTGCCCTGAGATGTTGGCAGAACAATATAACAATTAGCACGGGCTAAACTGGATAAAACACCCGATCCTTGTGCTCCGGTACTTGTCACGACTGTTTCACCTTGCTCATTTGTTGATAAAACCCCTCGTTGAAAATCCATTCTACCGGGTGATTTGCGTAAATCAGTCATCGTTTTTACCCGCAGGTTTATGCGCTTTAGCGCTTCACACTGTTGAAGTTTTAATAAACCCGGTAACGCCAGTTGATGAAAGGTCACTAAGGCAGAAACAGGATTACCCGGTAAACCAAAGAAAATACTATTTTTTAAATGACCAAAAGCAAAAGGCTTTCCAGGTTTCATCGCTATTTTCCAAAAATCAATTTTACCCAATTCATCTAATACGTCTTTTGTATAATCCGCATCCCCAACAGAAACACCACCCGAAGAAATAACCGCATCCGCTTTTAAATCAGCTTGTTCAAAAGCAGTTTTAATTGCTTGAAAATCATCTTCAATAACACCAAAGTCAATCACGTTAACATTCAGTTTTTGTAACATTGCCGATAAAACATAACGATTACTTTCGAAAATATCTCCTTCCGTTAAAGTTTGTCCCGGTGTTTTTAATTCATCACCTGTCGCAATTAATGCTACATTAAGTTTGCGGAACACTTTTACCGAAGCAATACCCAGCGAGGCCAGCACACCAATATCAACCGTGGTTAATCTATGCGATTTGTTAAAAACTTTTTGACCCTCTTTAATATCTTCACCGGCATTACGTACGTGTGAGCCTAATGATTTTTTACCTGAAAAACGGACGGTTTGCAGCGCTTTATTCTGCTGTTCTTCATTCTGCTGCACGTCACTTTGCAACACGTTACTTTGAAACACGTCACTTTTAAACATTAATACTTCACAGTTTTCCTGCATTTCAACCGTGTCGCAGCCCACAGGCATTTTTCCACCCGTCATGATCCGAATACACTGACCTGGCCGACATACACCTTGAAAGGGCTGCCCTGCCATTGAACGACCAACCAACGTTAAGCAATCATCAGAAATTAAACTTTCAAACGCAAAGGCATAACCATCCATTGCAGAATTATCGTGCGGCGGTACATTTAAAGGACTACTGATATCTTGCGCCAATACTCTGCCCAACACATTTTCAAGCATAACAGTTTCACAATCATCTAAACCAATTGGTTTGATGCTGGCAAGCATATTACTTAATGCTTGTTCAAAAGGTAATAATCCGGGAGCAGAAAAACAATCGGTCATAGTAAACTCTTATTTGAAAACAAAATTATAGTAAAAAAAATAAAGTATTTAAGCACGCTATTATACCCAATCCAAAAGTCTCCTTACTACTAAGAAACACTTCAAAAATTGAACCATCCCCAAACTATTTATTGATACATGAGGTTTGGTATAGCTTAATTGATAATATAATTATGCAAATACGTAAAATAATATATACTTTATTTAACATTAATAAATAAATTGATGTTAATCGCCGAGCTATTTCAGCTAAATCTCAACGCTGTGTTGTAGATACGTTGCCTTAGCCGTGGTCACTTTAACGCTCAGTAATATTTAAGAAGCACAGTTTAAAAACCGCAGTTTTACTGATTACTGTTTACTGATAGTTAAAATAGACCGCCAGGGTTAACAAGGAAACGCGTTAGCCTCCCGACATTTGGAAAGGTGACATGTTAACAGACAATTTTGGCCGCAGGTTTTACTACTTACGTCTATCAATTACTGACGTTTGCAATTTTAGTTGCAGCTACTGCCTGCCTGACGGTTATCAATGTGATCAACCGCGTGATTTCATGTCTTTACAGGAAATTACCCGATTAACCAAAGCATTTGGACAATTAGGCACAGAAAAAATTCGCATTACTGGCGGCGAACCTGCCCTCCGTAAAGATTTACCCGATATTATTGCAGCCTGTAAGCAAACACCTGGTATTAAAAAAGTCGCGATTACCAGCAATGGCTTTAAACTACCTTCGCATTTACCACAGTGGTTAGATGCTGGCATTGATGCAATTAATATCAGTATTGACAGTTTAGATCCCCGGCAATTTCATTCGATCACAGGTCACGATAAACTTGATACCATTTTAAAAGGTATCGATATGGCGTTAGCTCATGGCAAAACAGAAGTAAAAGTGAACGCGGTATTAATGCGCGAATACAGTGGCTACGACATAAAAACTTATCTCGATTGGTTAAAAGATACCCCGGTTACTTTGCGTTTTATCGAATTAATGCAAACAGGTGATAACCTCGAATTTTTCAACGCACAGCATGTCAGTGGTTCCAGAATAAAGCAAAATTTGATCCTTGATGGTTGGCTGCCCATTATTCGTGATAAATCAGCCGGTCCCGCACAAGAGTTTCACCATCAGGATTATCAGGGAAAAATTGGTTTGATCATGCCTTACAGCAAAGATTTTTGTAATAGCTGTAATCGCTTAAGGGTGAGTTCATCAGGTAAACTGCATTTGTGCCTGTTCAGTGACCAAGGTTTATCATTACGTGAACAACTGCAACAAGATGATATTGATCCTTTAAAAGATCGTATTCTGTCATTACTGGGTGATAAAGAAGCGACTCACTTTCTTCATGATAAATTAACCGGTGGCACCAAACATTTAGCCATGTTAGGTGGTTAATCTTGAATAATTCAACAAAAACGTTTCATCAACACGGGCAACAAATCAAACATGAAACTTGTCTTGGTGTTGTACTGGCGGGCGGACTCTCATCTCGAATGGGACAAGATAAATCCCAGCTGATGCGAAGAAATATCAATATGCTTGACTACAGTAAGCAATTACTAACAGATTCAGGCATCAAGCAAATAGTCGTCAGTGGCGATAAATATCAAGTGCCTGATTTAGTTTCAAAAGCCGGACCTGTTGGTGGCATTTACAGCGTAATAGAACGTTATCAGCCTAAAGCACTTTTGATATTGCCTGTTGATTTACCGTTAATGAACGCAGCTGAATTAAAAAAATTACGTCTGGCCGGTGAACTCAGTCAAAAAGCCTGTTTTTTTCAAGATCATAACATTCCTCTTTATTTACCTGTTAATGCCTATCTCGAATTGTTTCTGGCAAAGCAATTTCGCCATTTTTCTAAGGGTGAAACAGATAGAAATACACCTGAAAATCCCAGTAAAAATAAAGAAAATGTGCTAACGAAAAAAGGTCCTTCAATTAAAGCGCTACTCAATCAGGTACCGCATAAAAGTTTAAAGCCATCCAACGCAAGCGTTTTATTTAATACCAATACTCCACAGCAATGGCAACAAGCCAAACAGAATTTTGGTTAACCTGTCGATTTAAACGCATATTTTTAAAAACTTTTATTTTAATAACACGATATCAAACTCTATTTACAAGACAAATAAAACACTATTTACAAGACAAGTTAAGGAACATTTAATGTCAGCTCATAGCGGAAAAACCTTTATCCCATTAAACATCGCTATTTTAACGGTTTCAGATACACGTGATGAATCAAACGACACATCAGGACAAATATTAGTAGAGCGTATAACTGAAACAGGTCATCGCCTAGCAGAAAAAGTGATTGTAAAAGATGATGTTTATCAATTACGCGCCATTGTTTCAAAATGGATTGCAGATGATAATATTCAAGCAATTATTTCTACTGGTGGAACAGGTTTTACCCCCCGCGATAATACCCCTGAAGCATTAACGCCATTATTTGATAAGTCAGTAGAAGGTTTCGGGGAAGTTTTCCGTTATATTTCATTACAGGAAATAGGGACATCAACCATTCAATCCCGTGCTTTTGGTGGCATCGCAAACAGTACCGTAATTTTCTGTGTGCCGGGTTCTACCAATGCCTGTAAAACGGCCTGGGATAAATTGATAAAAGAACAACTCGATGCCAGTCATCGTCCATGCAACTTTATACCACACCTTAAAATAGCAACTGAACAAGTTGAAAAATGTGAGAGCAGAGGCTAATGAGTAAAGAAACTATTTCTAACGCTAGCTCTAACACTAGTGCTAACACCAGTTCAGAAAAGCCAGTAAAGCTTAGCCATCTGAACCAACAAGGTGAAGCAAATATGGTTGATGTCACCGAAAAGGCTATGACATCGCGTACGGCTACCGCACAAGGTTATATCAGAATGACCGCCCAGACATTAGCGTTAATCACCACAGGTGAGCATAAAAAAGGTGATGTTTTTGCCGTCGCCAGAATTGCAGGAATACAAGCAGCTAAAAAATGCAGTGATTTGATCCCTTTGTGTCACTCGTTAATGCTGAGCAAAGTAC
This sequence comes from Alteromonadaceae bacterium, assembly GCA_013216005.1. Classification (GTDB taxonomy): domain Bacteria; phylum Pseudomonadota; class Gammaproteobacteria; order Enterobacterales; family Alteromonadaceae; genus JABSOI01. The sequence goes on from JABSOJ010000079.1 coordinate 9,317, forward strand.
AGGTAGATTTTGAAGTTGACCAGGCCAACAGTCAGGTAAACGTTGTTAGTTTATGTCGACTGACTGGTCAGACTGGCGTTGAAATGGAAGCCTTAACAGCTGTTTCAGTTGCTTGTTTAACCTTATTTGATATGTGTAAAGCTGCCGACCCCGGTATGGAAATTCACGGGATAAAAGTATTAACTAAAGCGGGTGGTAAATCAGGTGACTGGCAAGCAGAAGATGGAAGGTAACATGATAAAAGTTGTTTTTTTTGCAGGCCTGCGTGAACAACTTGGCTGCGCAGAATTAACCATACCCAGTGTTCATATAACCACGATTAACGCACTTAAACTGGTATTGGTTGAGCTAAATCCGCACTGGCAAGTATATTTTGAAAACAAAGCCTTACTTAGTGCGGTTAATCACGATATGGTTGATGGCGAACATCCAATAAAGTCTGGCGATGAAGTCGCTTTTTTTCCTCCCGTTACTGGTGGGTAAGTGGTGGTGGATAAATGCTGGTGGAAAAGCGCTAGTGGACAAGTGCTGGTGAGTAAGTACGGGTGATTAGTCACTGGGTAAAATAATGTTTAATCGGAACATAAAGTCATTATGAACAAAAACATTTCAATTCAAACAGCAGATTTTAGCTTAGCTGACGAAGTTGCCCTGCTTGAACAAGATAACGAAATTGATGGCGCAGTAGTCACTTTTACGGGTCGTGTCCGCAATAAAAATGAAGGGTTAAAAGTCAGTGGTTTATTCCTTGAGCATTACCCGGGCATGACAGAGCTGTCTTTAGAAAAGATTATTGCAAGCGCAAGAAAACGCTGGAATATTGGACGGGTTAAAATTATTCACCGGATAGGCCAATTAAAAATTGGTGAACAAATTGTTTTTGTCGGCGTAACCAGTAAACATCGCCAAGACGCATTTGCTGCCAATGAATTTATTATGGACTTCCTGAAAGTTAAAGCTCCTTTTTGGAAAAAAGAGCTCACCGAAGAAGGTGAAAAATGGCTAGGTGCACGTAATACCGACAATGACAAAGCAAAACAATGGGATTGAACTTTTGATCTTTAGTCTATTGCCAAGCACGAAACAAAAGCTAACAGTTATCAGGATAAGTGATAACTGTTTTGGCATGCTGTTAAACTTCTTTTTTTATATTTTCATTTGCCTGAGTATTATTTGCGTAAGTATTATTTGCGTAAGTATGGTAAATACTGCATACGCCGATCAAGCACACAAGCCTAAGAACTATTTACCAAATAACTATTTAACAAATAACTATCCAGCGAATAACAATCAGCCTCAACAAACATTGCGCATAGCCGTTGCATCAAATTTTGCTCCCGTACTCAGAAAGTTTTTACCTGAATTTACCCGACAGACAAATATTCAAACACAAATAATCAGTGGCGCAACAGGAGTTCTGTTTCAACAAATAAAACACGGCGCCCCTTTTGACGTCTTTTTAGCTGCTGATAGCCGAAGGCCTCAACAGTTAAGCGCAGATAATTTAATAGTAGCCAATAGTCTAAAGACCTACGCCGTAGGTCAAATTGCATTTTGGTCTTCAAACCTGCAAGAATCGAAAACACTAAGCTTGAATAAGTTAGCATCAGGGCAAATTAAACCAACTAGGTTTGCTATCGCTAATCCGGATATTGCCCCGTACGGTAAAGCAGCTAAACAGGCATTAATTGCATTAAACCTTTGGCAACACTATCAAACAAAGCTTATTAAAGGCATTAATATAAACCAGACGTTTCAACAAATTCGTAGCCAGGCGGTAACTCTGGGCATTGTCGCCCATAGCCAACTTAAAATTAACGGCTTATCCGGCATTTTGATCCCGCAAGAATATTATCATCCAATCAAACAACAACTGGTGATATTACGAACCAGTAAAAATAAAAATCAAGCACAGCAACTGAGCTCCTTTTTACTCAGTAAACAAATTCAACAAAAAATTGGTGAATTTGGCTACGCAGTAGAAAATCTCAAGCGCAAGAATATCAAGAGTAATCACCTCAAGGGCAATCACCTTAAAGACAATCACCTCAAGGACAAGAACTAGAATGCTAGCCATGGATGCTGATTTACTCGCCCTGCTGACCACCTTTAAAGTGGCAAGTTTAACAACCCTTATTTTATTATTACTAGGCACACCGATCGCGTGGTTTCTTGCTAAAATGAACAGCCGTTTTAAGGTGATCTTAGAAGCCATTGTGGCTTTACCATTAATATTGCCCCCTACAGTTTTAGGCTTTTATTTATTACTGGCATTTTCTCCACAGTCTTTACCGGGCCAATTATGGCAACAAGGAACAGGTCAGCAACTCGCGTTTAGTTTTTCAGCCATTATTATCGGCTCCGTGCTTTATTCCCTTCCCTTTGTTGTACAACCTTTGCAAAAAGCCTTTGAGCAATTAGGTGATCATTTACTTGAAGCGGGAGCAGTACTTGGAGCAGGTCCAATTGATCGCTTTTTTCATATTGTACTGCCGTTAACCAAAGCCAGCTTTATTACCGCTGCCAGTTTAGGTTTTGCTCATACTGTGGGTGAATTTGGCGTAGTGTTGATGATAGGAGGCAACATTCCCGGCGAAACCAGAGTTTTATCCATCGCATTATTTGACCATGTAGAAGCATTTAACTATACCAAAGCTCATTTACTTGCTGGCGGTTTACTTATTGGCTCTATGATTTTATTAGCGCTTATTTATTTGATCAATTACCAACCTAAACAGGTACGCAGATAATGTCAATACTTTCATTAAACTTAATCTGCAAACTTGATCATTTCACCTTACAAATAAATCAAACACTTGAATTAAAGGGCATCACAGGAATTTATGGTCATTCTGGCAGTGGTAAATCAACCTTGTTACGCATTATTGCCGGCCTGAATAATCACGCGGTTGGACAACTGAGTTTTAACGAGCTTTCCCTACAAAGTAATAGCTTGAAAAATAATAACCTACAAAAAAAAGCTATTTTTATCCCTCCGCAAAAACGAAATTTTTCCTTAGTATTTCAAGATAGCCGTTTATTCCCGCACCTTAATGTACGGGAGAATTTAATTTTTGCAGCAAAACGATGTAAAAACAGTCAATTAAACCTTGATGACGTGATAAAACTTACCGAACTAAGCCCATTGGCCGAGAAGCCCGTAACCATACTTTCCGGTGGCGAGCAGCAACGGGTAGCCTTAGCCCGTGCTATTTTGGCAGAGCCAGAATTACTGTTATTAGATGAGCCCCTAAGTGCACTGGATCAAAAGAGTAAAACGAACATTTTACAGCTATTAAAGAATATACAGAATCAGCTAAATATTCCCATGCTTTACGTCAGCCACAGTCTTGATGAATTACAACAAGTAGCCGATAAACTGATGGTTATATCTCAAGGTGAAGTGATAAATTTTGGTGCTATTCATCAGGTGATCCATCAACTTAACTTTCAAACAGATAACCAAACAAGCTATCAACAAACCAGTTTATCATTGCCGATTAAAATGGATAATGAACAACCTCAGAATAATCATGGTTTAGCCACATTATCTTTAGATGACGGACAAGAAATTTATCTGCCTTTGCACTTACTACCGGATACATTACAGGCTAAGACTTTAGAGACCGAGAAAATACAGCCTGAAACCATACATTCTAAAACCATACCTTCTAAAACAATAAAAAACAAAAAATCACATAATCAGTTAACATTACGTTGTTTTATTCTCGCCAGCGATATTAGTCTGTGTAAAACAGAGTCAAACAATAGCTCGATTGTGAATCATTTGGTTGGAGTGATCAGCAAAATACTGATCACTGATCATAATGTGCTGGTCACCATAAATTGCGCTGAGCAAGAATTTTTTGCGAGCATTTCATCTTTTTCACTTGATAGACTGGCACTTAAACCCGAACAAACAATCTACATGCAATTTAAAGCCAGTGCCGTTCGAACTTTTATTCATTAAACGCTTATAAACCACAAAACTAAAAGGATCACCTGTGTTAACCAACAATGAACAACTAAGATATGGTCGCCAAATCATGCTCAAACAAATTGGTGATCAAGGCCAAATTGCATTACGTAATGCTAAAGTGCTTATTGTTGGAATGGGAGGTTTAGGTAATCCGGTGGCAATGTACTTGGCAGCAGCTGGTGTCGGCACACTTTATTTAGCTGATGGCGATCATGTTGAAATAACCAACCTGCAACGACAAATATTGTTTAATGAACAAGATATTAAAAATAACAAAGCCGACGTTGCCACAGAAAAACTGCAACAGCAAAATCCAGATATCTGCATCGAAGCCATAGATGAAATGCTGGATGAAGAACTGTGTAATTATTACTTACCGCTAGTAGATTTAGTCATTGATTGCTCAGATAACATCAGTACCCGTTATTTGATCAACCAGACTTGCGTACAACACAAAAAACCTTTAATTGTGGGGGCTGCTACCGGTTTTGACGGTCAGCAACTCGTTGTTGATCCCAGAGATCCCGACAGTGCTTGTTATCACTGTTTATTTCCCAGTACAGAAAAAGCTCCGGAAAATAATTGTCAAACCATCGGCATTGTAGGCCCTGTTCTAGCCATTATTGCCGGCATGCAGTCTTTGCAGGCGATAAAACTTCTGACAGGTAACAAAGTTCATATAAACCAATTAAACCTATTTGATGGCCTTAATAATCAATGGCAACAATTTAACTTGAAGAAACAAAAAAATTGTAAAGTCTGCTCATAGTTATTGATCAACATATTTTAAGCAGTAACTTTGGGCAATCTCAAAATACATAATTGTGGCTCTGTTGTAGATAATTGTTGTCCCTTCAAATGGAATTAAACTCAACCCTTATATCTAGTGTCTGAACGGAAATCCTGAAAGCCTTATTTTACGGGGTATTCAAGCAATATTGCAAAACGAAGATT
>JABSOJ010000080.1 GCA_013216005.1 Alteromonadaceae bacterium
AAATCTTCGTTTTTAAAAATAGCTCGAAGAGCATATGTAGTAACACTTTCAGGGGTTTCCGTTCAGGCACTAATTAAGAAAGTTATGAACCAAAAAAGCCGATTAAATTGTTAATCGGCTTTTTTTATTAGAAGAGTAAATCTGTCGTAGATACGTCAACTCCCAGGAACTAATCGCAGCATTTAATGTTGCTTATCAGTCATAAATTCCGTTAGTCTCTGTTCATCGAAGGCATAGGTAGTTTTACAATATTCACAAGTCATGCTGACGTTACCTTTTTCTTCAACAATACTTTTAAGTTCGCTTGGCTCAATTTGAGCGATGGCACTTAAACATTTCTTTTCAGAGCAGCCACAAACAAATTTTACCGATTGCGGGTCGAATAATCGTACATTTTCCTGATGATATAAACGATATAAAAGCTCTTCGGCGTCAAGACTGAAAATTTCTTGTGCTTTTATGGTATTGGTTAGCTGACAAATATGCTGGAAGTCCTGTTGCTGTTTTTCTTTATCGCCGCCATCAGTATCATCCTTACCAGGTAAAAACTGTACCAAACTTCCGGCAACTTTTTGGTTGTCTTCATCATGGAATAGCCATATTTTAGTGGGTATTTGTTCGGAAGCTTCAAAATAATGTGCTAAACAGTCAGCTAAATTATCAGCTTCAAGGGCAACAATACCTTGGTATGCTTCTCCTTTGCTCGGGCGGATGGTGATAATCATATTACCTTTACCAATTAAATCTTTCAGACCTTGTGCTTGAGTTTCTTGTTTCAGTCTGGCAATACCACGCATTTCCTGTTTATGATTACCATTAATTACCATGTAACCTACAGGGCCATCGCCTTGTAATTGCACTGAAATATCACCATCAAATTTAATGGTGGCAGTTAACAAACAAGTCGCAGCCAATAATTCACCAAGTAATTGACGGACGGGTTGCGGATAATCATGATTGGCAATGATATCTTGGTAACATTGTTGTAGCTGTACTAATTCGCCCCGAACGTGATGTTGGTCGAATAAGTAGCGGTGTAAGATATCAGTGTTGTTAGTCATTATTGTAGCCTTCTTTAAATTGCCGTATTTTTCGGCGCTGTTTCTTATCAGGTTTGGTGTCGCTGGCGGGGCTGAGTAAAATTCCCTGTTTGCGGGCCAGCGCATTTTTTTCACGTGTTTCCAGACTAACGTCAGTTTCTTTATATAAAGTAGCGGCAAATGTCGCGTCTCGGCGTTTATCTGCTAAAGCGGTAATGACGACTTGTTTTTCTTCAAAACCCTGGCGAATTTTAATAACATCACCAATCGCAACCGCTTTGCCTGATTTTGTGCGTTGCCCGTTATAAAAAATTTTACCGCCATCTATCATCTGTTTTGCTATTGCGCGGGTTCGATAAAATCTAGCGGCCCATAACCATTTGTCTAAACGTGTGCTTGAGTTTTCGCTAGTTTTGGGGAGTTTATTGGCGTTCATTTATATTCCTGGCGCTGTATTTCGGATAAGAGTCCGTATAAATAGCCCGTTTAAAAGTGCGCGAAAGTTACCATAGCTTTTTATTTTTCGCTATACATTCGCGATTTAAGTTGTTAAATATTAGTTAATTTGTAAATATTAGTTAATAACTCCGCTCACTTCTTGTTGCAAAGCCATTAGTCAAGTATCATGACTTTCGGTTTTTCCCAATAAAATAACATGACAGCAAAGTAAAAATATGCAATTGCCAAACAATTTAGTGGCCTTAACTGAAGCACTAGCTAAGTTACCACAACAGAAAATAGCTCAAGCAATAAGTATATGCCTATTCGGCTATATTGCTTATATTGCTGCGCAAATCACTTGGTTAGTGGCTCCTGCAGGTCCTGCGGCTTTAAAGAATCAAGTATCCGTCAATGGCAAAACCAATAATCAAAGTTCAGGTTCAATTGATCTGAATAGTTTGCAAGCATTGAATTTATTTGGTGCTTATAATGAAAAACCCGTTGAAGTCGTTCAAGTGATAAATGAAGATCTGGATGCACCAGAAACTCAGTTAAACTTAATGCTTTCCGGAGTTGTAGCCAGTAGTGATAAAAGTACAGCTGCGGCGATTATACAAAATAATAATAAGCAGGAAACATACGGTATTGGTGACACAATTACCGGTACACGGGTTGTATTAGAAAACGTACTTAGTGACCGTGTACTGATCAAGCAATCAGGCCGTTTGGAAACTTTAATGCTTGATGGTTATCAGTATGAAAAAGTGTCTGCCTCTAATAATGTCACTTTTGCCAAGACTGGTGAAAAGACAACGGGTATTAAATTGGTTGAAACTTCTGCTTCTGCAAGTGTAATTGACCAGCGTAAAAATAAACAATTATCTGCCTCTGTACGTGAATTAAAAAATACCTTAGCTCGAGATCCAAGCAAAATAAGCGATTTTTTAAACATTTCACCTAAGCGGATAAATGGTAAAATTGTTGGCTACCGTCTGTCACCGGGTAAGAAACCAGACGTTTTTAAATCTTCAGGCTTAAAAGCCGGAGATGTTGCCATACAAATGAATGGTTATGATTTAACACAACCACTTGAGTTAGTTCAGGCGTTACAAGCCTTAAAACGAGATACAGAAGTATCATTGCTGATTGATCGCAATGGTGAAACGAACGAAATACTGTTTAGTGTCGACAACTAAGAATGTTGACCATTAAAAGATAAACTATTGATGAGTAAATTTTTCATGCGCAATACGTTAACAAGACCTTTTTTAAAACGCTTTTTAATTGCTGCTACTGCTGCAATTTCATTTAGTGCAGTATTGTTCAGTTCACAATTAAGTGCTGCTGAATATTCTCCTAATTTTAAAAATACTGAGATCACTGAGTTTATTGCCATAGTCGGTAAAAACTTGAAGAAAACAATGATCGTTGACCCTAACGTGCGTGGTAAGATTTCTATTCGTAGTTACAATACTTTTAATGACGAACAATATTATCTATTTTTCCTCAGCGTATTAGAAGTACATAATTTTGCTGCGGTTGAAATGGGCAACGATGTAGTAAAAGTTATTCGTAACAAAGATGCGAAAACTTCATCTATTCCCGTAGTTGGTGATGAAGATCCGGGTGCTGGTGATCAAATGGTTACTCGTGTGGTTGAAGTAAAAAATGTAACTGTACGTGAATTAGTTCCGCTATTACGTCAATTATCAGATCAAGCGGGTGGCGGTAACGTAGTTAACTATGATCCGGCAAACGTTATTATGTTGACGGGCCCTGCTGCTGTTGTGAATCGTCTAGTGAAAATTATTGAACGTGTTGATAGAGCGGGTGATAAAAACGTAGAAATTATTAAGTTAAAATATGCTTCTGCCAGTGACATCGTCCGTATTGTTGAGGCAATGAATAAAAGTTCTCAAGGTAAATCTGGTACACCAACATTTCTTATTCCAAAAATTGTCGCTGATGAACGTACTAACAGCGTAATTATCAGTGGAGAATCTCAAGCCCGTGCCCGTATCACAAAATTAATCTCCCGTTTAGACAGTGAACTAGAAACCAGTGGTAACACTAAAGTTCATTATTTGAAATATTCTAAAGCGAAAGATCTGGTTAAAGTATTGGAAGGGGTCAGTAAGTCGATTGATTCAGAATCATCAGGCAGTAAAACTAAAAGCAAAAACAGAAGTAGCAACCGTAAAGTAAGTATTGAGGCACATGAAGATACCAATACCTTAGTGATCACGGCTCAACCTGATATGTTACGTTCGCTTTCGTCGGTTATTCGTCAATTGGATATGCGTCGAGCACAAGTTTTAGTTGAGGCTATTATTGTTGAAGTGTTTGAAAGTGAAGGTGTTAATTTAGGTGTGCAGTGGTATTCTGAACATGGTGGTTTTACTCAATTTAACAATGGTCCTGCTACTATATCCAGTGTTGCTGCTGGTGCAGAGGCTGCTAGAACTAAACCGGGCGAGATTGTTGCGGCGGTACAGGCTGCTGATTCAGGAACGATAATTAATCCTTCATATACAAAAAATGATATTGAAGGTGACTACAGCATATTAGCTCAAGTACTGGGAACGATGAGCGGCGGCATGTGGGGTATTGTTGATAATGACTGGGGCGCGATTATACAAGCGGTAAGCACTGATACCAATTCAAATATCCTGGCAACGCCAAGCATTACTACCCTTGATAATCAGCAAGCTACTTTTCTTGTTGGTTCAGAAGTGCCTATTATTACTGGCTCTGCTGCAAGCAGTGGTAATAATAACCCGTTCCAAACAGTTGACCGTCAAGAAGTGGGTATAAAGTTAAAAGTTACACCACAAGTTAATGAAGGCTCTGCAGTACAATTGACTATCGAACAAGAAGTTTCTTCAGTGAGTGGTGCTACTGGCGTCGATATTTCGATCAACAAACGTGAAATTAAAACGACGGTTATGGTTGATTCGGGTCAAACTATTATTTTAGGTGGCTTGATTGATGAAGATGTGCAAGAAAGTGTGCAAAAAGTACCATTGCTTGGTGATTTACCCATTATTGGTCACTTATTCAAATCAACCGTTAATTCGGTTAGAAAACGTAATTTAATGGTCTTTATTCGTCCGACCATAATTCGTGATGGCATATTAATGGAAGCAATAAGTAAGAGAAAATATAACTACATTCGTGCTGAAGAAATTATGCAGCAAGAACAAGGTTTATCGTTAATGTCGGATGATAAATTGCCATTATTACCTAAGTGGAATGATAAATTAGTATTACCACCATCGTTTGATGCATATATCAATAAAACCGATAAGAACAATTCGTCAACTAAGTCACAAGAAAAATAACGATGAAAGACTCAGAAGCAACAGATTTAGAAAATACACAGCAATTTGCTGTTAGCAAGACTGAAACTACTCAGCCAAAGATCGCTGAAGTAGATCAAGCAAAGGCCGTTGTTGAAGACGATGAAACTGAAAAGAATGTTCAGTTACCTTTTGGTTTTGCAAAACGTCATAATGTGTTGCTCAGCCGTGAAGAGTCTGGTTTTGTTTTGCATTGTCTTGCTGATGTGACTACGCCAATTCTTTTAGAGATCCGTCGGATCTTAAAGGCGCCATTTAGTATAGAATTTTTGAATTTAGATATCTTCGAGGTTAAATTAACTCAGGACTATCAGCGCGATTCTTCAGAAGCCAAACAAATGATGGAAGATATTGGCAAAGAAGTTGATCTGTATTCGTTAGTTGACGAAATGGTCGAAATAGAAGATCTTCTGGAAAATGAAGATGATGCTCCGATCATAAAATTAATCAATGCGATGTTAAGTGAAGCGATCAAAGAAAACGCTTCAGATATTCATATTGAAACTTTTGAAAGCGTGCTGCAAATTAGATTCCGTGTCGATGGTGTTTTACGTGAAGTATTAAAACCTCACCGTAAACTTGCATCGTTACTGGTTTCCCGTATTAAAGTTATGGCGAAACTGGATATTGCAGAAAAACGGATCCCGCAAGATGGTCGTATATCACTACGTATTGGTGGTCGTGCGGTAGATGTGCGTGTTTCAACCATGCCAACAGGCCACGGTGAACGAGTTGTATTGCGCTTGTTGGATAAAAATTCAGCGAAGTTAGATTTAGAAGATTTGGGCATGACAGATGCCAATAGAAAGATATTTTCGAAACTCATTGAAAAACCTCATGGTATTCTTTTAGTTACCGGTCCGACCGGTTCAGGTAAAAGTACAACTTTGTATGCAGGTTTAAGTCAGATAGATAGTAAAGAACGCAATATCCTGACTGTTGAAGATCCCATAGAGTACGCGATTGAAGGCATAGGTCAAACACAGGTTAACACCAAAGTAGATATGACTTTTGCCAGAGGTTTACGTGCAATATTACGTCAGGATCCTGATGTGGTAATGGTGGGTGAAATACGGGATCTTGAGACCGCTCAAATAGGTGTACAAGCTAGTTTAACCGGGCATTTGGTGCTTTCTACCTTACATACAAATACCGCTGCAGGTGCTATTACCCGTATGGAAGATATGGGGGTTGAACCTTTCCTTTTATCATCAAGTTTGCTTGGTGTTTTATCACAACGTTTAGTACGGAAACTTTGTCCTCATTGTAGGGAAAGTCATTTGCCGGATGAAGAAGAAGTACAATTGCTTGGCTTAGCTGAGGATAACAAATTACCTATCTACCGTGCCGTTGGTTGTGCTGAATGTAACTTTAAAGGTTATAAAGGTCGTACGGGTATTCATGAGTTATTAACAGTAGATGATAAAGTGCGTGAACTTATTCATAACGGGAAAGGAGAGCAGGCAATCGAAAAATATATTCGAGTATTTACGCCTAGCATCCGCAGTGATGGCTTTGACCGGGTTATGGCTGGTATTACTGCCCTAGAAGAAGTATTAAGGGTTACCCGTGAAGATTAGATGTGTTTTATTACCAAAAAATTTATATTCAAGAATGACGATTAGAGCTTAACAGAGCGGAATTTATGGCTGCATTTGATTATCAGGCGGTTGATAGCCGGGGAAAAACTAAAAAGGGCGTTATTGAAGGCGATACCCCAAGACAGGCGCGTGCATTATTACGTGACCAGGGTTTAATGCCGATTGAAGTTACGGCTACTTTACAAAAAAACTCGCAAAAGAAAGGCAAGGGTAAGTTTCCTGCCAAAGGTGGCAAGAAAGTTAATGCCGCTGAGCTGGCATTAATTACCCGACAGTTAGCTACATTAGTAGAGTCTGGTTTACCGCTTGAAGAGTCGTTAATGGCGGTCGCTGAGCAGTGCGAAAAAAATAGTATAAAAAGTATGATCATGGCTGTCAGAACGAAAGTTACTGAAGGTTATGGTTTATCGGAAAGCATGGCTGAGTTTCCTCAAATATTTAATAAATTATATCGCGCCATGGTTGCTGCTGGAGAAAAGTCAGGCCATCTGGACAAAGTACTTAATCGTTTGTCAGAATATACTGAAAAACGTCAGCATATGCGTTCTCAGTTAGTTCAGGCGTTGGTTTATCCAATTATTATGACGGTAGTGGCCGTTGGTGTAATTTCCATTTTGTTAACGAAGGTTGTACCTAAAATTGTCGGACAATTTGAACATATGGGTGCAAACTTACCCGGCTCGACTAAATTTTTGATCGCCAGCAGTGATTTTTTACTAGATTATGGCTTGGTTATTATTTTGCTACTCACTGGTTTAGCATTGCTTTTTTCAAAAATGATGGAAAAACCAGCCTTTAAAATGGCATTTCATCAGCGCCTAATAGCTTTTCCGGGCATTGGTAAAATAGCCAAAGGGCTGAATACCGCCCGGTTTGCCCGTACTCTAAGTATATTAACCGCCAGTGCTGTACCTTTGCTGGAAAGTATGAAGATTTCGGGAGAAGTACTCGATAATCTTTATATGAAAAAACGGGTAAAAGAGTCAGCCGATAAGGTAAGAGAAGGGTCAAGTCTGAGAGTGGCATTAGAACAAACTAAGTTATTTCCACCTATGATGCTCCACATGATTGCCAGTGGTGAAAAAAGTGGTCAACTTGAACATATGTTAGAACGCGCCGCAGATAACCAGGACAATGAATTTGAAGTTTTAGTCAGTATTGCACTTAAAGCTTTTGAACCTGCATTAATGGTGTCGATGGCTGGGGTTGTTATGTTTATTGTTATGGCAATTATGCAACCGATATTGCAGTTAAACACTTTAATTGGTAGCTAGTTGTTGGTAATTAATTATTCATAGTAAAGTACTGTTAGCGAATTACAGGTTATCAATTTGTAAAAGGTCGATGTTTATCTCGACTATAAATGATAGAAATAAATTTTAGAAATATTAGGAAGTAAAATATGAAAATACGTAATGCAAAGAAAATGAGTGGCTTTTCTTTAATGGAATTAATGGTCGTTATCGTTATTTTGGGTGTGTTAGCCAGTATGATAGTGCCTAACTTAATGGGTGGTCAGGAAAAAGCGAATCTGCAAAAGGCTGTTTCTGATGTTAGCGCTTTAGAAACAACGTTGAATATGTATAAATTGGACAATTATAATTATCCAACCACAGAACAAGGACTGGAAGCTTTAATTACCGAAACTGACATTGAGCCTTTACCACGTCGTTTCCAGGAAGATGGATATATTCAACGTTTACCTAATGATCCTTGGGGAAATGAATATCAGCTACTTAATCCGGGCGAAAATTCCAAAATCGATGTCTTTTCTATGGGTCCTGACGGCGAAGCCGGTACTGAAGATGATATAGGTAACTGGAATTTAGGTGATTATCAATAATTAGTTAGTATAATTATTGATAAGTAATTATTGATAAGTAAGTATTGATAAATAAGAATTAAAATAACTGTTGATAAATAAATTTATCTGAAGCCAGTATTAATGGGTCAGTATTAAATGATAAATAAAGGGCGATACTTCGGTAATCAAAGGAGTAATATAAAAGGCTTCACTTTAATTGAGGTTATGCTTGTTATTGCCTTGCTTGGGGTAATGGTTACCATAGTGCAATTTAATTTTGGCAGTAACCGCCCTGAAGATGTACTTAAAGAACAAAGTTTAAAATTTGCGGGGATTTTTGAAATTGCCGCAGAATATTCAATGCTCAATAATCTTGAGCTTGGGTTAGTGGTTGAGAAAAACCAATACCAGTTATTAGCTTACGATGGTGAGAACTGGAGTGAGATCCCTGATAACAAGATGTTTACTGTTTTTCAATTGCCCCAAAGGGTTGAAATAGTATTGCAACTTGAAGATTTACCGATAGAGCAACCTCAAATATACGATGCATCAACCTTCAATCTTGAAGACGATGATGATTTTACCATTGAAGATGAAGAAGAAAAAAAAGTAATCCCGCAAGTTTATATATTATCAGGTGGTGATATCACGCCATTTAGTTTGTCTTTTAAACTGGTTGAAAATGAATATTTTGAGCCAGAAGAAGATATTACTTATCGTGTTACCGGTCTTTATAATACTCCGTTAAAAATTGAAGGTCCGTTGATTGATGGCCGGCTGCCAGAGGGGTTTTCCGATGATTATTAAAAGATTGCAACGCGGATTCACGCTGATTGAAGTTATGTTGGCCATGGCTGTATTTGCTATTGCCGGGGTCGCATTATTAGGTGGAGCTGATAATAACTTCAGAAATTTAAGTCATCTGGAAACTACTATTATGGCCAACTGGGTTGCTTCAAATCAACTCGTTGAAGTTTCGTTAGATGAATCCTGGCCACCAAAAAACAATAAAAAAGGTAAAGTAGAGTTAGCGGGGCGCGAGTGGTTTTGGAAACAAAAAGTAGTGAAAACAGAAGATAAAAATATGCGTTCAGTAGTAATGGAAATTCGTTTGAATGAAGACGATGAACGTGCTACTGCGAGTTTGACAACCTTTTTGGCAAAGGTGAAACCTTAATGTCAATTCTGCATCAAAGAGCTCGCGCTTCCAAAAAAATAAGTGGTTTTACCTTATTGGAAGTGTTAATTGCTATAGCTATTTTTTCAGTGATCAGTTTAACAAGTTTTACTATTTTCGATACGGTGTTAAACGGTGATGAAATATCAAAGAAACGTAATGAAAGATTGAATGAATTTCAACGGGCATTTCTACTTATTGAAAGAGATTTTTTGCAAATTGCTCGAAGAAGAATGAGGTTGAATGGAGAAGCGGCCTCAGACAATTTTATTCATACAGATTTAAGCGGTATTATATCAACGGACCAAGCCATAGGTTTTGTGCGAAATGGCTGGACAAATCCGGGGTTATTGATGCCAAGAGGTGATATGCAGTCGGTTGCTTACCACCTGAATGAAGAAGTTTTAGAACGCCTGCATTTTAATTTTGTCGATTCTGTTTTAGGAGAAGAGCCTAAGATACGAAAATTAATAACCGGAGTCACTACGTTAACCTTCAAGTTTTATGATGGTAACAAATGGCAAAAAGTACTTGCAGCTGGCAGTATCCCACTAGCTATTGCGATAGAAATAGAGACCGAAGATTACGGTGTAATTCGACGTCAATTTCTGGTGGCTGGTAGCAATAATACTTCGAAGAGTAACTAAATGATTATGAATAATGGTCAGTATACTTACCCTTTTGGAAAAAGCTCCGGGGTTATAAACCTGAAAGTAAAAAACTTGCAGTCAATTCGTCAACCTGAGCATAAACAAAAGGGGGTGGCATTAATTACAGTAATGTTAATTGTTGCTCTCTCAGCAGTGTTATTGATGCAAATGACATCCCGATTGCAGATGCAAATGCAACGGACAGAAAATATCATCTTAAATCAGCAGGCATACTGGTATGCAATGGGGGCGGAAGCTTTCGCTAAAAGGGTTTTAATTACTTCTTTTAACAAAGACAAAGATGTCATCAATTTAGCTCAACCCTGGGCTAAAGGAGAAACAAGTTTTCCGGTTGATTTTGGTGAAATAACGGGTGAAATAAAAGATTTACAATCCTGCTTGAATTTAAATGCTTTAAGGAATAGTTCGGGTAGTACAGGTATTAACACAGGTACAAACACAGGTACAGGCAACACTACCAGCGGTAAACGCGCAGGAGGCAAAACTTCTGGCAGTAAAAACGCTGGTGGCAAGCTTACACCGGGTAAACCACCAGCACGTGCGGCACTTCAAGAATTATTAGTTCTTTTAGGTATTAAAGATGTTAGTTCATTCGAAGCTGAATATATGGTCGATGCACTGAGTGACTGGTTGGACGCTGACAGCTCTATAGCTAGTGCAGGCGGAGCAGAAGATAATGATTATGCATCGCGGGAGTTTCCTTTGCTGCCGGCGAACAATTATATCGGCAGTGTTAAAGAATTGCGGGTGATTGAACATTTTACTCTACCAGCGCTTGTTGCTTTAAAAGATTATGTTTGTGTAATTCCTAACAGTGGTTTACATAAAATTAATATTAATACCATTAGCAGTGAAGATCCGATGTTATTACAAGCATTGCTGGGTGGTTTAACACAATCAGATGCTGAACAAATTTTGTCAGCAAGAGATCCCGAAGGTTTTAAAGATGTTAATACATTTTTAAATTTACCTGAGGTAAAAAATCTCAAGTTATCACCAGAAAAAGAAGGGCAGTTTGTTGTCGATAGTGATTATTTCATTGTCAAAACGTCAGCAAGCTTTAACAATAGCTATTTTGCATTGAATTCGATTATGAAAGTAGAAGAAAATAATCAGATTTCAGTTGTTAGCCGTACTATAGGAAGAGACTAATGACGGAAACACTATATATTCGCTTGGGTAGCCAAGCTGAAGATAAAATTCATTGGCTGATAGAGGCTGATGAAACCAAAGAAATTATTGCCAGCGGGGAACTGTTAGGTGCGGGGCAACTAAATCAACTGACAGAAAAAGCAGCGCAAAGAGAAGTTGTTGTTTTTGTGCCTGGCTGTGATGTTGCTTTAAAAAGCTTAAATGTGCCGTCAAGCTCTGAACGGGCAACAAAATTAGCTGTACCTTATATGCTGGAAGATGAACTGGCACAAGATGTTGAACAGTTGTTTTTTGCCTATAGCAATATCAAAAAAGACGATAAGGGTAATAATTGTTTTGTTGTTGCGGTAGAGCATCAACAAATGGAATTGTGGCAGTCCTGGTTAGCTAATGCAGAATTAACCTGTAAAAAAATGATGGTTGACTTGCTTGCCATGCCAGAGGTTGAAGATGGCTGGACTGCAATTGCATTAGGTGATCAAATTTTACTGCGTCAATCTTCATGGCAAGGGTTTGTGGTAGATCGTGACGCTTGGGCTGTTATTAAGCAGCAATGGCAAACACCGGCCAGCAAAAATACCGAAAATGATGAAGACAGTGGCGAACTTGATGAAATACCAGTTATCCATTGTTATTCATCATTAAACTTTGATCAGGTTGATGCAGAAGAATCATTAAATGTAAACGTATTACCCGAAGAGTTACCGCTTGCTTTATTGGCTCATCATAGCAGAAACCAGGCTTTTAATTTATTGCAAGGCGAACACAAATCAGTTCGACAGCACTCTCCAGCGTTGGTGAATTGGTTTTGGGCTGCGGGCATAGCAATATTTGCGATAATACTGAATTTTGGTGTTAATGGTGTGCAGTTACTTCAATTATCAGCACAACAGGAAGCCGTTGAAAAAGAAATTATAAGCGTCTATAAAAAAACCTTCCCTAATAGCAAGCGTGTAAGAGTTTCGACAATTAGATCGCAACTAAAACAAAAAATTGGTGAATTGGGTAGTGGTGATAACAGTGTTGGCTTTTTAATGATGTTAGAAAAAATACAGCCTGCTTTTGCTAAAGTGCCTCAATTAAAACCGCAATCGATAAAATTTGACGGTAAACGTCAGGAAATTCGAATGCAGGCAGTGGCTAAAGATTATCAGCATTTTGAGCAATTTAAAAATGCATTGGAAAAAGCACAATTGACTGTTTCCCAAGGGGCACAAAATAATCAGGGAGATGAAGTGACGGGCTCATTTAGTATCTCTAGTAACAAAAAGAGGAAGAAATAATGATGGCTCGTTGGCAACAGCTTACGCTTCGTGAGCAACGAATTGTTATTGCTTTGGGGATAGTGCTTGGCATTTATGTTTTATATAGTTTTGTTTGGCAACCCGTGCAAAGTAATTTGGTAAAAACACAGCAAAAATTATCCCGGCAGCAAGAGTTGTTAACTTGGGTTAGTAAAAATACCGCACGTTATCAGCAAGCCAAAAAAACGGGCAATGTGAGCAACAGCGGAGGCAGTTTATCGAGTATTGTTAACAGAAGCGCACGTAATAAAGGTATTACGGTAACTCGAATGCAACCTCAAAATGACGATATTCAAGTGTGGATTGATGAAATTCCTTTTAATACATTATTACAATGGCTTGAACAACTTTCTAGCAATGAAGGTTTACATGTTAAAGCGATTGATATGACGACTACAGATAAATTAGGCGTAGTCCGGATAAGACGTTTACAGTTGGGAAGAAGTTAATGAAAAAGTGGTTTGCCTATAGCGCAATTTTTTTCAGCGTATATTTGGTTTTTCTAATTACATCCATTCCACTGAATGTGGTTCTTGGCTTCGTTAGTTTACCTAAAAACATTAATTTACAAGGTGTAACGGGCACAGTTTGGCAGGCTGAAATTAATCAAGCCAGTTATGATGATGTTGTTGTTAACAAGGTTATAGTAAATACAGGTTTTTGGTCATTGCTAACGTTAGATCCTACTTTTAAACTTAAGTTTGGTGGCTCTTTGGTTGACGGTCCTGAAGGAAAATTAAAGTTTAGTGGTTTATTGAGCACCTTAACCGTTGAACAACTAGAGGTTAATGTTTCTGCTAATGATATCGCTCAGAAATTACCTTTACCTATTCCTTTATCCGCCAAAGGTTATGTCGACTTATCAATGCAAAAACTTGTGCTTGCTGAGCCAGCGGGGAAAGCTTTCTGTCAGCAAGCTGATGGTGATATTACCTGGCCAAAAGCGACTATTTCTGCTTTAGGTGAAACCGTGGAACTAGGCAAAATCAGTGCTAAATTAAGCTGTGAACAAGGAGCACTTGCCGTAAAAGTTACCGATAAAAATGATTTAGGGCTAAGTTTCACCGCTTTTGTTAATAAAGGTGGTCGTTTCTCTGGTAATGGCTATTTGCAACCGGGCCAAAACTTCCCCGCTCAGTTGAGGGAAGTATTACCTTTTATCGGCAATGCTGATAATAAAGGCCGTTATCGTCTTAGATTTTAGTTTATTTGTTTTTGATCCCCAAGACACTACTATTTTCTCTCGTATTATTTTTAAGTCAAAAGTCTAAGGTCCAAAGTTTAAGGATTTATGAATAGCGAGAGAAGGATCAGGAATATCATAACGAGTAAAAATAATGCCAATACTAAGAATTAAAGGAGAAGTGTGGAAGTTTTCTTAGCCCAAATGAAGCATTTAGAATCATACAAAGATTTTGGCTCTGTTGTAGCTAATTGTTGTCTATACTTATAAATGAACGTAACTTATTGAGGTGCAAGACAATGAGAAC
>JABSOJ010000081.1 GCA_013216005.1 Alteromonadaceae bacterium
GTGAGGGAAAACCTCATGCACGGAATCGAAGAGGGGCCGTTGGATAAGCTATGCGAAGCCTGCGGCCTACTCTACATCTAAAAATGACCCGTTCTTTATGCTAATTGGTATTAGTTAGTGGTATACGTAAACAACAGAACAAAGGTGGATATTGAACAAGTGATGCTTATCCTGACTTCTGGTTATTTATGTTAATTTATATTAACTATTAACTGGTTATAGAGTGGAATAAAAGTTAAAAAAGGCTTTTACCCAAAATTGAATAAAAATAAATTGAATAATAAATAAAAAGTAATACCATTTATTTTTGCTATCGGGTATAAAAATATCAATGATGATAAATTGCTAGAAAGCACCTGACTGAGCAATAAATACTCACAACTCAATCAAATGACTTAATACAAAACATTAATTTCATTACTTTTAAGAAAATAAAATCAATGAATTAATAATTATAATTTCAAACGCTCCTTATTTTCTACGAGAATATATTTACCTATCCCTTTAACATCCAATAACGCATTTAAGGACTTAAAGTTACCGTGCTCTTCTCTGTGAGAAATTATAGCAAGTGCTTTTTTTCGACCTATCCCTTTCAGTGAAATCAATGCTTGTTCGTCTGCATTATTAAGATGTACAACTTGGATCACTTGTACAGATTCCGTATCAGCTTTTGTTGACTGTTCAGCGATTGATGGAGATGAAACACAAGATAAGAATACAGCAAAAGCTACGGCAGATAATTTGTTCATAGTTTTATTCCTTTATATTAAATGATTTCCATAAAGCCACTATTCTTAAGGTGTTTTTAAAAAAGGTGACACTACGATTAAAACCGAAAATATTCGTAGTGTCAATTATTGATTAAAAATAAATCAATTTTTCTAATTTATTTAACAAAGCGACAGGTTAATTTCACCTAAAATTTTATGCGGGTTATCCGCTTTCGTAATAGGACGCCCTATTACCAAATAATCTACACCAGCAGCAACGGCTTGTTCTGGGGTCATAATTCGCTTTTGATCGTCTGTGCTTGCGCCAGCAGGCCTTATACCCGGTGTAATTAATTTAAACTGATCTCCTAATGCTGATTTTAAGTCTTTTGCTTCCCATGCAGAACAAACAACGCCATCCAAACCACATTCCTTAGTTAATTTAGCTAAAACCATAACCTGCTCTTCCGGAGACTTATTAATACCAATACCTTTAAGATCTTCTTCCCCCATACTGGTAAGCACAGTCACAGCGATTAATAGAGGAGCCTTCTCACCATAACTTGATAAAGCTTCTTTAGCTTTTATCATCATTTCACTACCACCACTGGCATGTACATTCACCATCCACACACCAAGTTCAGCAGCAGCTTTAACTGCTTTTGCAACCGTATTGGGAATATCATGAAATTTCAAATCAAGGAATACATCAAAACCTTTATCAACTAATTGCTTAACAAATTCAGGTCCAAAATAAGTAAACATCTCTTTACCTACTTTTAAACGACAATCATGCGGTTGCAATTTGTCTACAAATGTCAGCGCATCACTTTTTTTATCAAAATCTAATGCAACAACAACTTTTGCATCATTCATCATTTATTCCTTATTAATAATAATTTTAAATTGTACAACCTAGATCAAGGGAAATGTGTGCAATTGAATAACAGCAATGAGCACTTTTAGTTGGAAATATGTCTGTAACGGTGAGTGTTATTCGCCTTCTAAACCTCTAACAGGTTTTAACTGTTCCCAATCATGGCACGAAGGACATGACCAATAATGTGTACTACTGTTAAAACCACAGGTACGACAACTATATCTCTGTTTTACATTTAAATAGGCAGTAACTAATTCTTTGATGACATCAAGATTTTCAATATTACTTTGTTGCTCTGTGCTGATCATTTGCATTTTCACTAAATGCTTAAACCCACGAATAGTCGGTCGACGCTTTAATGCAGACAAAATAAATTCTTTCGCTCTGTGATTACTATAAGTATTTTCAAGATAAGTAAGATATTTAATTAACGCACTGGTACTTCCTGTTTCATCATATACCTTACGAATAAAAGCATAAAATTCTTCTTCAGCATCAAGTTCAAGATAACAACTGTACATACTTTCAATAACATCAGGAAAAAAATCTTTATCTTGTTGATAAAGATCCTGATAACACAAACATGCTTCATTATATTGTTGATGATTTTCATGAACCTGGGCTAACAACCAATTCGCCCGGCAGGAGTTTTGATCTTGTTGCAATGCTAGTTCTAATAACTCTATCACTTCAATAAACTGATCATCTGCCAAGGCTTGTGTGGCTAATTCACAGTAAAAGTTTGCTAATGAATGCATTATTTTTTTATCACGGGTTTTTACAATATCTTTTTTTAATGCAATACCCTGATGCCAATCTTTAGTTGATTGATAAATTTGCATTAAATAAGTTAAAGATTTTAAACTATAATTTTTATTTTTTAATAATTTTATAAACATAGCTTCAGCACGATCATATAACCCTGCACTTAAAAAATCCTTTCCTAATTCAAATGCGGCCTGTTCTTTGTCTTTATTTGATAGATGCTTTTGACGAACAAGATATTCATGAACTTTCAACGCACGGTCTAATTCTCCACGGCGACGAAAAAGATTTGCCATAGCAAAGTGAGCTTCTACTGTATCATCTTCAAGCTTCAGTGCTTCTAATAAGTAGTCCATAGCCTTATCCTGCTGATTTGATAGTAAATAATTTAAACCAGTTGAATACTTAATAGATAATATTTCTTTTGCAGTTTGATGATTTTGTTGAATACTGTTACGACCCATAAACCATCCATATCCCATGGCAACAGGTAATAATAAAAATAATAAGGTTAACATCTTAAACAATTACCTTTATATCATTTTTTACTCTTTTAGGTTTAATCACTGTCAGTAATTTCCCCATCAAAGCAACTAATAACCCTAAAATAAAGCCTAACAGTGTAAATATACTAACTGCTGAAGCTACTGATAACTCTTCCTGAGCAATTAAATAATTTAGTGTCATCATTTGACTGTTTTGACTAGCAAAGACAAATGCAATGGCTATCAAAATAAATACAAAGATTAATGTTAAATATATACGCACGATACAGTCACTCAAGTTATACCAATTTGAATAAATAACTGTTGTACTTTTTAATATGGAAAAATGAAGTAATACCAATTAGCATAAAGAACTGGTCATTTTCAGATGGTCTAAATATCCAATAACAGCGTTGTTTTCAATCCCAATAGCCCGCTATTGGTCAATCAAACGCCTTGTTCTTGAAAATTTATCCTTAATGAAAACAGACCAGTTATTTATGATAATTGGTCTAATTCTTAGTTTCACCCAATAAAAAATAAACGATTAATTAGCCAACCTAGTCTTAATACTAAAAAACGGCATACTATCCGATAGCATGCCGTTTGTTCTCTAATAGATAAACTATTTCTGCAATGTCCTACGAAAAATTTACTCGCTCTCGCAATTCTTTGCCAGGTTTAAAGTGAGGAACATATTTCCCTGCTAACTCTACTGAATCACCAGTTTTTGGATTCCGACCAACTCGTGGTGCACGATAGTGTAATGAAAAACTTCCAAAACCTCTGATCTCAATACGCTCGCCTTTAGACAAAGTCTGCGCCATCATTTCAAGGATTTCTTTTATCGCTTTTTCTACATCTTTAGCAGATAAATGAGCTAATTTTTCTGCCAATTTTTCAATGAGTTCTGATTTGGTCATTCGACCCTCCAGTGTTCATTTAGCTTCGCGCCAATGGAATTTACAATAAAAGGAGAAAACTTTGCTAATACTAAAACAAAGTATTCCCCTCAACCTTACTTTTATCTCTAAAACTTAAACTGTTAAATTAACTTTTTGCGTTTTTAAACGCAGCAGCCATTGCACTCATACCTGATTCTTCAGGTTGATTCAAGTTATCCATTGCTTCGCGCTCATCTGCCTGGTCTTTCGCTTTGATTGATAAGCTGATAGTGCGATTCTTACGATCTACACCAACAAACTTAGCTTCAATGCTATCACCAACAGATATTACTGTAGATGCGTCTTCGATACGGTCAACAGAAATGTCAGCAACACGTAAATATCCTTCAACGCCTTCGACTAATTCTATCTTGGCACCTTTGGCATCAACTTCAATGACCTTACCAGTAACAATAGCACCTTTTTTGTTATTTGTCAGATACATATTGAATGGATCGTCTTCAGCTTGTTTAACACCTAAAGATATACGTTCACGCTCTGGATCAACCTGCAATACAACGGCAGTGATTTCATCACCTTTCTTGTATTCGCTAACTGCTTCTTCACCACTATTCCAAGAAATATCAGATAAGTGAACAAGACCGTCAATGCCGCCATCAAGACCAATGAAGATACCAAAGTCAGTAATTGACTTGATCTTACCGCTAACTTTATCGCCTTTGTTGAAGTTCTTAGCAAATTCTTCCCAAGGGTTCGGGATACATTGTTTAAGACCTAAAGAAATACGACGACGTTCTTCGTCAATTTCCAAGACCATAACTTCAACACTGTCACCTAAGTTAACAACTTTAGATGGATGAATGTTTTTGTTAGTCCAATCCATTTCAGAAACGTGAACTAGACCTTCAACGCCTTCTTGAATTTCAACAAAACAACCATAATCTGTAAGGTTAGTAACACGACCAGAAAGTTTAGAACCTTCAGGGTAACGCTTAGCAATTGCTACCCATGGATCTTCACCTAACTGCTTCATACCTAGAGATACACGTGTACGCTCACGGTCGAATTTCAATACTTTAACTTGTATTTCGTCACCAACATTAACGATTTCACTTGGATGCTTAACACGTTTCCAAGCCATATCAGTAATGTGTAGTAAACCGTCAATGCCACCTAGGTCTACGAAAGCACCGTAGTCAGTAAGGTTCTTAACGATACCCTTGACTTCTAGACCTTCCTGCAATGACTCTAATAGTGCATCACGTTCGACACTGCTTTCAGATTCGATAACAGCACGACGTGAAACAACAACGTTATTACGCTTTTGATCAAGCTTAATAACTTTAAATTCTAAATCTTTACCTTCAAGATGAGCTGTATCGCGTACTGGACGCACATCAACTAATGAACCTGGTAAGAAAGCACGGATATGGTTCACTTCAACAGTGAAACCACCTTTAACTTTACCATTGATCACACCGATAACAGTCTCTTTTTCTTCATATGCTTTTTCAAGCACTTGCCATGCTTCGTGGCGTTTTGCTTTTTCACGAGAAAGTATTGTTTCACCGAAACCGTCATCAGTCGCATCTAAAGCTACATCGATTTCATCACCAACGTTAATGTCTAATTCACCAGCGGCATTCTTAAACTGGTTAATGTCAATAACACTTTCAGATTTTAAGCCAGCGTCAACTAGAACGTTGTCTTTACTGATAGATACGATAGTTCCTTTAATGATAGAACCAGGACGTGTTTCAATAGTTTTTAAACTTTCTTCAAAAAGTTGTGCAAAATTTTCAGTCATAATATGTATATGAACTCAGCTAATAATCCAATCAACGTACATGTTTCATGGGGTTGTTTAAGTGACCTAATGTATCCTTACAAATAGGCTATTGGTTAAGTTATGTTGTAAATTAACGTTATTGACAATAGTAAAACCTATTACCATTAACCTAAAAAACAATAAAACTTACGTTTATGTTAATTTTTCATTCGTAAATGAAAGGATTTTATTAACCACTTCTTGTATAGAAAGGTTAGTAGAATCAATAATTAACGCACCTTCTGCAGGCACTAGCGGGGCAGCTTTTCTGTTTTGATCCCGCTCGTCTCTTTGACGTATGTCATCCAAAAGGCGACGTATTTTAACATCAATGCCCTTTTCTTTCAACTGATTAAATCGACGTTGCGCACGTTCTTCAGCACTGGCAGTTAAGAATACTTTAACAGGTGCGTCAATAAAAACGACTGTGCCCATGTCTCTACCGTCAGCAACAAGGCCCGGCGTTAATTTAAATGCACGTTGGCGACGTAGCAAAGCTTCACGGATCCTCGGGAAAGCTGCAACTTTTGAAGCAAGTTCACCTACTTCTTCAGTGCGGATAATATGTGTTACATCCTCACCCTCAAGAATAACTTTACCTTCACCATCAGCACTTATTTCAAACTGAACATCCAAGTGAGCAGCTACGGGCAGTATAGATTCTTCATCATCAACCATTAAATTATGGTGCTGAGTAGCTACAGCCAACACTCTATAAATTGCACCACTATCAAGCAAATGCCACCCTAATTGATTTGCAACCACACGCGCCACAGTCCCTTTTCCTGCACCACTTGGTCCGTCTATAGTAATTACAGGTATTTGTTCAACCATACTGTTGTTCCTATCTAATTATTCTCTAATCTTCACGTTTAACCTAACTAGTTAATTAACTATAGGTTATTTATTCCTGATTAACAGACAAACCAATTTGATTCGCTAAAGTGACAAAATTTGGAAACGATGTTGCCACATTATCACAATCTAAAATTTCAATAGAACCAGATGCTCTCAAGGAAGCAATTGCAAATGACATAGCAATACGATGATCATCATGGCTATGTACCGTGCCAGAGGTTAACTGACCTCCAACAATATCAATACCATCATCATAAACCGTACATTCTATACCTAAAACAACCAATCCGTCTGCCATCGCCTGAATACGATCACTTTCTTTCACTCTGAGTTCTTCTGCACCACGTAAGCGGGTGGTGCCATTCGCACAAGCTGCGGCGATGAATATAGCGGGAAATTCGTCAATGGCAAGAGGAACGTCACGTTCATCTATATCAATACCACGTAATTGAGATGATTTTACTATCACATCTGCTACGGGCTCCCCACCAGCCATACGTTCGTTGATAACCGTCAAATCACCATTCATTTGTTTCAAAATATTAATGGAACCAATACGTGTCGGATTCATGCCTACATTTTTGATGGTTAATTGCCCTTCTTTGGCGATAAGGCCTGCAACCATGAAAAAAGTTGCTGATGAAATGTCACCTGGAACGTGAATATCGCAAGCAGTTAAAGTATGCCCGCCTTCAATAGATATTTTCTTACCAGTAACTGTCTCTTCTGCACTCACAGGATAACCAAATGCGGTTAACATACGTTCCGTGTGATCACGGGTAATGCCAGGTTCTGTAACACTGGTTACACCTTCTGCATACATACCCGCCAACAACACGCAAGATTTCACCTGTGCACTTGCCATAGGTAAATTATAATCAATTGCTGTCAATTTTGTGCCAGGCTTACGGCCTTGACAAACAACAGGAGGAGTACCGTCTTCACTAGCAGTGATATCTGCTCCCATTAATTTCAAAGGGTTAATCACTCTAGCCATAGGACGTCCATTTAAAGAACTGTCGCCCGCCATACTGCTAGGAAATGTCTGACCCGCCAATATGCCTGATAATAAACGAATTGAAGTGCCGGAATTACCAATATCAAGTAACGCTTCAGGAGCAGAAAGTCCATGAAGACCTTTACCTGTAACAGTTACATTTTGATCTTTATCCGGTCCTTCAATTTTAATACCCATTGCTTTAAAAGCATTCATCGTAGCTAAACAATCTTGACCTGGTAAAAAACCTTTTATATGTGTGGTCCCTGTAGCTAAAGAGCCAAACATAATTGAACGATGAGAAACAGACTTGTCACCCGGAACCGTAATTTCACCTGAAACTTTATTTCTAGGCTGAGTAACAAAACGTAAAGGTTTAGATGCGCTACTAGATGAATCTTTTATTGGTGCCATTAATATTCCAAATTGTTTTAATTTTAAATTTAGTTTGTTTATAAAATGAAGACTTAAACCAGAACTAAAGCGTATGTTTTTCTGCAAAAACATTCATAAAGTTTACTAATGCTTCAACACCTTCTATTGGCATTGCATTATATATACTGGCTCTCATACCTCCGACACTTCGATGGCCTTTTAATGCCATCAAGCCAGCTAGTTCAGCTTCTTCCAAAAATTTGCTGTTGAGTGATTCATCTGTCAACCAGAAAGGTACATTCATCAAACTACGTTGTTTAGTTTTAATGTTATTGGAGTAAAAATCATTATTATCAATACATTGATACAATAACTCTGCTTTTTCTTGGTTAACTTTTTCAATAGTCTCAACACCACCCTTATTTTTTAACCATTGAAAAACTAAACCAGCTAAATACCAAGCATAAGTTGGCGGTGTATTATACATAGAACCATTATCGGCTAAACTTTGATAATTCAAAATACAAGGAGTTATTGATTGTGCATTGCCTAAAAGATCTTCACGAACGATAACCACAGTTAAACCGGAAGGACCAATGTTTTTTTGTGCCCCCGCATAAATAACACCGTATTTAGAAACATCAATCGTTCGGGATAAAATAGTCGACGACATATCAACAACAATTGGAACACCATTAGTCTCTGGTAATTCGAATATTTCTATACCATCAACCGTCTCATTTGGACAATAATGAATATAAGCGGCATTAGGATTTAATTGCCATTGAGAAGGCTCAATAACACTAGTTTCACCATTTTTATTGGGTTTATCTTTATCAGAAATATCAATGATATTTATTTCACCAAAATTACTTGCCTCTTTAACCGCTGCTTTCGACCATGATCCTGAAACAATATAATCAGCCGATTTACCCGGCGTTAAAAGGTTCAAAGGTACTGCAGAAAACTGTCCCCGGCCACCACCATGACAAAAAAGTACTTTATAGTTTGTCGGTATATGCATCAATTCACGTAAATCTTCTTCTGCCTGGGCTGCAACAGCCATGAATTCACGACTTCGGTGACTGAGTTCCATCACAGAAGAACCAGTACCTTTCCAGTTAACAAATTCTTGTTGAGCTTTGGTCATGACTTCTGTAGGTAACATTGCAGGACCGGCGGAAAAATTAAAAATACGAAGCATAGTCAGCTAAAATCCTTGATTAAATAATAGTTTTAACGTTAATTGCGTAATACTAATTAAGGTTAAATTTTTGTCATGAATTTGTTTAATACCAATTAGCATAAAGAACTGGTCATTTTCAGATGGTCTAAATATCCAATAACTGCGTTGTTTTCAATCCCAATATCCTGCTATTGGTCAATCAAACGCCTTGTTCTTGAAAATTTATCCTCACTGAAAACAGACCAGTTATTTAAGATAATTGGTATAACCTATCCATGACTACCTTTCATTCTGAACATAAAAAAGGGCGGATAAACCGCCCTATTGAAACTTAATTGCGGTAATACTTATTCATCATCATTGCCGAGTTCTTCAGCTTCTGTGTCTGATGATTCAGCTGAGGTGGAATCTACCGAAGTATCTGAATTTGTTTCACCATCAACTGAATCTTCAGTTGACACTTCATCTTCTTCTTCGATTTCATCAATACGCTGCAAAGCAACCACATGCTCATCTTCAGCAGTCCGAATAATGCGAACACCTTGAGTATTTCGGCCAATAACACTGACTTCATTCACACGGGTACGAACTAAAGTACCGTTATCGGTGATCAACATAATTTCATCAAGTTCTTCAACTTGAACCGCACCAACTACAGGACCGTTTCTATCACTCACTTTGATCGAAACTACACCTTTAGTTGCACGACTCTTCGCAGGATATTCTGACAACGCCGTACGTTTACCAAAACCATTTTGAGTAATGGTTAATACTGGTCCGTCATTTTTCGGAACAATCAAAGATACAACTTTTTGATCACCTTCTAATTTGATACCTCTAACACCGGTACCTGTACGACCAATAGGCTTCAACGCCCAACGTTCTTCACCTGTTTCAGGATCAAGCTTTATTTTACCCGTCTCACTGTCACGAACTTTTTCATTAAAACGAACAACTTTACCCGCATCAGAAAATAACATGATGTCGTTATTACCATTGGTAATATCTACACCAATCAAGGTATCGTCATCACGTAAGTTAAGGGCAATAATACCGTTAGCTCTCTGATTTTTATAGGCAGTCAAAGCTGTTTTCTTAACTGTACCTGAAGCCGTTGCCATAATAATAAATTTGTCTTCTTCATATTCCCGTACAGGTAAAATAGCGGTAATACGTTCATCAGCATCCAGCGGTAACAAATTAATAATAGGACGACCACGAGCTGTACGACTGGCTAATGGTAATTGATAAACTTTTAACCAATACAGTTTTCCTTTATTAGAGAAACATAAAATAGTGTCATGAGTATTAGCTACTAACAATCGTTCAATGAAATCTTCTTCTTTCATCTTAGTCGCAGCTTTGCCTTTACCACCACGGCGCTGTGCCTGGTAATCAGACAATATCTGGTATTTTACGTAACCTTCATTGGAAAGTGTCACTACCACATCTTCTTCAGAAATTAGATCTTCTAACGAAAGATCATGAGAAGCAGATGTAATTTCTGTACGACGTTCGTCACCAAATTCGTCACGAATGGCTTCTAGTTCTTCAGTAATAACTTCCATTAAGCGCGACGGCGTAGCCAAAATATGCATTAATTCTGCAATGATGTCTAATAACGCTTTGTACTCACTTAGAATCTTTTCGTGTTCTAAACCTGTTAGTTTATGAAGGCGTAAATCTAAAATTGCCTGTGCTTGAATTGGTGATAAATAATATTGACCATCACGGATCCCAAGTTCAGGTTCTAGCCATTCTGGACGGGCAGCATCATTACCTGCTACCGAAAGCATCTCAGCAACATTACCTAAATCCCAACCACGAGAGACTAATTCAACTTTTGCTTCACTTGGCGATGGAGATTTCTTAATTAGAGCAATAATAGGATCAATATTAGCTAATGCTATTGATAATCCTTCAAGTGTATGTGCCCTTTCTCTTGCTTTACGTAATTCAAAAATAGTACGGCGCGTAACAACTTCACGACGATGTAAAACAAAAGCTTCCAGCATTTCTTTAATGTTGAATATTTTTGGTTGACCATCAGTCAATGCCACCATATTCAAACCAAAGGAAACTTGCATCTGGGTAAGCTTATACAAATTATTAAGTACAACTTCACCCACTTCGCCACGTTTAATTTCGATAACCATGCGCATACCATCTTTATCAGATTCGTCACGCAAAGCTGAGATACCTTCAAGACGTTTGTCTTTAACTAACTCAGCCATTTTTTCAATCAAACGGGCTTTATTTACCTGATAAGGTAATTCATGAACAATAATGGTCTCTTTACCAGTATTTTCATTTACTTCTATTTTTGCACGGGCACGGATCTTAATTTTACCGCGTCCAGTCCGATAGGCTTCTTCAATACCTGCACGGCCGCTAATTATGCCGGCAGTAGGAAAATCCGGACCAGGAATATATTGCAATAATTCTTCAAAAGTAAGATCACTATTTTCAATTAATGCCAAACAGGCATTGATCACTTCAGTTAAATTATGCGGTGGAATATTAGTTGCCATACCAACGGCGATACCCGAGCTACCATTTACTAATAAATTAGGTATACGAGTGGGCATGACAACAGGAATATGTTCGGTTCCATCATAGTTAGGAACAAAATCAACAGTTTCTTTCTCTAAATCTGCCAAAATAGAATGAGCGATTTTCGACATTCTAATTTCGGTATAACGCATTGCTGCTGCTGAATCACCATCAACAGAACCAAAGTTCCCCTGACCATCAACAAGCATATAACGAAGAGAAAACGGTTGTGCCATACGAACTATTGTATCGTAAACCGCAGTATCACCATGTGGATGGTATTTACCGATAACGTCACCAACAACACGGGCAGATTTTTTATAGGCTTTATTCCAGTCATTTCCCAATACATTCATCGCAAATAACACACGACGATGCACAGGTTTCAGGCCATCGCGTACATCAGGTAATGCACGGCCCACGATTACACTCATTGCATAATCTAAATAAGAGTTTTTAAGCTCATCTTCAATATTGACTGGAACTATTTGTTTGGCCAAATCGGTCATAAATCAATGGTATCCTTAGACTTAACACTTAACGTTTAAACTTTAACTTTAAAAAAAGCGAAGAATTTAGAAATTATTATTATTAATCAACGCAGCATACTAACATAAAATTTTATCATGCCAAACAGCTTTATTCTGCGTTTTAAGTCCATCCAATTCAATAACCACAAAAGTTAATCAGAATGGTCAAAAAACAACATTAACCGCTTAAATATTAACCAGGCCTGTGCCTTTATTTATGTTTCATTTAAATATAATTAATTAACTGAATAATTTTAACTGAATAATTTTTTTGCTCCCTTATTGATATAGCCTCTATGTTTAGAAAAAACTTTCGTTTAGAATCCCCGCATCAAAAACTACTGTATTACTTACATGACTGAACCACAAAATGTTGATCACGAAGAAATTGCTAAATTCGAAAAAGTTGCCAGCCAATGGTGGGACTTAACGGGTGATTTCAAACCCTTGCATCAAATTAATCCCTTACGGCGTCAGTTCATCACCCAGTATTTAGGTGATGTTTTTGAGAAAAAAATAATTGATGTTGGCTGTGGTGGTGGAATTTTAGCAGAAAGTTTAGCCAAACTCGGTGCAAATGTAACAGGTATCGACATGGGTACCGAACCACTCAATGTTGCTAAACTACACGCGCTGGAATCAGGGGTAAAGGTAAAATACCAAAAGATCACTGCCGAGGAAGTGGCACAAAGTAACAGCGAAACTTTTGACGCTGTTACTTGTATGGAAATGTTAGAGCATGTACCGGACCCCGCTTCTATTGTTAACGCCTGCGCTCAAATGGTTAAGCCCGGTGGTTATGTGTTTTTTTCTACACTCAACAAAACAATAAAATCTTATTTACTTGCTATCGTCGCTGCAGAAAAAATATTAAAACTTGTTCCTGATGGCACACATAAACATGAAAACTTTATTCGTCCTTCCACCTTGATAACCTGGGCAGAAAGTTTTGATCTAAAGTGTATTGATGCAACGGGTATACATTACAACCCGATCACCGAAAACCATACGTTATCCGCTGGATTAGACGTTAATTATATTCTTTGTTGTCAAAAATTATCATGATAAACACAATGACCAATAAGCCTGACCAAACATTCAAACTACAAGCCGTTTTATTTGACTTAGACGGTACTTTACTCGATACGGCCAACGATCTTGGGGAAGCATTGAACCATGTGTTGCAGCAAAATGGGCTGCCTGTCATTGATGAAGAAATATACCGCCCACAAGCATCAAATGGTGCGAAAGGTTTATTGGAACTTGGTTTTGGTTCAAAAATTAAAGAATTTGATTACGAAAGCCTCAGGGCTGAGTTTTTAGCTCATTATGAAGAAAACATTGCCCGTCACACCCGTTTGTATGATGGCATTGATAGTCTGTTGACATCCCTGAACAGTAATAACATACCTTGGGGAATAATAACCAATAAACCCGAAAGCTTAACCTTATTATTGCTGCCCAATTATCCACAATTCGAACAGTGTCAGTGTATTATTGGCGGAGATACCTTACCGAAAAGAAAACCAGATCCCGCACCGCTTTTACATGCCTGTGAGCTCATGTCGGTAACAGCAGAGAATTGTATTTATGTCGGCGATGCCCAACGTGACATAGAAGCAGGTAATAACGCAAATATGAAAACAGTTATTGCACAATGGGGCTATATTTTTGATTTGAAAGAAACTAATAACTGGCAAGCAGACTATTCGACAAAAACGCCGGAAGCATTGAAAGAATTGATAAAGATCATTTATTGAGCAAGCTGTTCAAACAAAAAGCAACAAGGATAAGTACCTGTTTTATCGATAAATAAAAATGCTCCGCCCGAGCAATCATATCTACAACAAAAGTGCAATAAAAGTAGAGTAGGCCGCAGGCTTCGCATAGCTTATCCAACGGCCCCTCTTCGATTCCGTGCATGAGGTTTTCCCTCAC
>JABSOJ010000082.1 GCA_013216005.1 Alteromonadaceae bacterium
TTATCTTCCCCTTAGTCAGGGTGATCCCACTATCTTTCAAGTAGGCGGGTTTGCCAGCTTTGCTGGGCAAACATAAAGAAAAAGCGACTTTCGTCACTACTTTTCAATGTCCCAACTAATATCCGGCTCACCCGTCTCTTTCATCTAACGCTTTCACTAGACTCGTTTATTAGACTCTTTCACTAGAAAAGGTTACAGCTTATTAATTTCTCTTGAAACAGTAAACTCAGGTGAGGTTACATAATGCTCGATAACTCTAAGTTCTCTCTCTAACTTTTTAAATTTATACCTAATATCATGAAATGCTTGTTTTGGTGGCTCTCCTGCCTGCCAAATACGAGATTTTACTTTAATAGACTCATTCATTATATCTTGTGAAAAAATATCAGACGACGAAACAGATTTACTTTTTATGTTATTTTTCACTTTATGAGCTATCGTAGGTTTTTTAGCCAAAATAAACCAACCAGCAATATAAATAACTATAAACCAACCCATGCCCAATAACACACCAGAGACAACCAGTATTCGAACCAACCAGGTTTCCATATCAAAATAGTCGGCTAACCCAGCACAAACTCCAGCAATCTTTCCGCGACTAGGATCGCGGTATAACTCTCCTCGACGCTTTATACTCATATTTTGGCTCTCCAATCAGGTGTTTCCGCATCTAAAATAGCTTCTAATGTTTTAATTCTATCGGCCATTTTATCAGCTAATTCTGACAACTCTGATAATTGAACATATTCTTCTTCACTAAAACCTTGGCTTATCTGACGTTTACTACGATAGTGTAAAACCAACCAAATAGGAGCAACAATCAACATAAATATAATAACGGGGACAACAATAACTTCTTCCAAAATACATCTCCTTCATTCAGTGCTTAGAATGGACATTGTTTATTTTTTTATTTAACTTAATTTTACTTTTTTGATTTAACAGCTGGCTTAGCCTTAGCTGGATTCATTTTAGCCTTTAATTGCGCTAATTCATCATCTATTTTGTCATCTGATGCTAAATCTGCAATTTCATCTGCTAATGATTTACTCCCTAAATCAAATGAATCTACTTGCGCTTCTATATCATCAATTTTACGTTCATAACTCTCAAAGCGATTCAAAGCATCGTTAACGCGCTCACTACTGATGTTTTTCTTTACTTTCAATCGTGAATTGGCTGTTTTTTCACGCATTACAATTGCTTTTTGGCGCGATTTCGCATCAGCTAGCTTATCTTGCAATTGTGTAATTTCATCCTGAAGTTTTGCAATGTGGCCATCCACATAATTAAGTTCATCTGCAATCGCGGCTGAGTTTTCAACACACTTTTTCTTTTCAACCAATGCTGCACGGGCTAAATCTTCACGATCTTTACTTAACGCTAATTCAGCTTTTTCTTGCCATTGCTCCGCATCAGTTTCAAAACGATTTATTTGACGAGATAATTCTTTCTTATCTGCCAATGTTTTTGCTGATGAAGAACGTACTTCAACAAGTGTATCTTCCATCTCCTGAATAATTAAACGAACCATTTTTGCAGGATCTTCTGCTTTGTCTAACAAGTTATTAATATTCGAATTAATAATATCTGTAAACCTTGAAAAAACACCCATAATAACTTCCTCAATTAATAATTTAACTTATAATACCTATTATTCTTGTATTCATATTCTAAGCCAAACTTTCAAAATAAGATAACACGTTGTTTTAATTTAATAAATTAATATTTCAAAAAAGACTTCAAACCTAGCAACTAATAAAATACACTATTTGTTAGTGAAATAAACCAATAATTAGGTCTATAAATGACACGTTTTAACCAACAAGATAATCTCATTGGTCAATCTAATAATTTTCTAGAAGTATTAGAGCAGGTATCTCAAATAGCACCTTTAAGCAAACCTGTTTTAATTATAGGTGAGCGAGGTACAGGTAAAGAGCTTATTGCTGCTCGTTTACATTATTTATCAAAACGCTGGGATCAGAATTATGTAAAGCTTAATTGTGCCGCATTAAATGAAAATTTACTTGAAACAGAATTATTTGGTTATGATAGTGGTGCTTTTACTGGTGCAACCAAACGACATGAAGGACGATTCGAGCGAGCAAACAAAGGCACTTTATTTTTAGATGAAATAGCCAATACCACAGGTCTTATACAAGAAAAATTATTACGCGTCGTTGAATATGGTGAATTTGAACGTGTCGGTGGCTCCCGGACCATAAACACTGATGTTCGATTAATTGCTGCAACCAATGAAGATTTACCAAGCCTTGCAGAATCAGGTGAATTTAGAGCGGATTTACTCGACAGGTTAGCTTTTGATGTTATTACCCTCCCCCCTCTAAGAGAACGCACTGATGATATTTTAGTGTTAGCAGAAAATTTTGCTATCAATATGGCAAGAGAACTTGAATTTGAACTGTTTAGTGGTTTTACTGAAAAAGCA
This sequence comes from Alteromonadaceae bacterium, assembly GCA_013216005.1. GTDB lineage: Bacteria > Pseudomonadota > Gammaproteobacteria > Enterobacterales > Alteromonadaceae > JABSOI01. The sequence goes on from JABSOJ010000082.1 coordinate 2,453, forward strand.
AAACGATCTCTGCTTGATTATGATTGGCCGGGGAATGTCCGGGAATTAAAAAATGTTGTAGAACGAAGTGTTTACCGCTGTAACAACCCCCATTTACCCGTTCATGACTTAATTGTTGATCCTTTTGAATCTCCTTACCGGCCAACAAAAAGAATTAAAACTCAAGATCGTCAGGTATCACCTGTAGAAAACAGTGCAATTACTGAAAAGGTTGCGGTTGAACAATCAATAGACGTTGCTACAAAACCAGCTGAATTAAAATATCCTCAATCTTTAAAAGACTTATCTGCCACTTATGAAATTGAGTTATTGAAATCAGCACTGGCGGCACATCAATTTAATCAAAAGAAAACAGCAGAAGCGCTAGAATTAACTTATCATCAACTAAGGGGGTATTTAAAAAAATATAACCTACTTGACGGTAACGTAAATGATGAAGATTAACGTGTTAAACCAAGTGATTAACAAAAGCCAATTAATATTATCTCTTTTAACAACTGTTTTACTTATAGGTTGTGATTCTGGTAATAGTACATCATTGAGTGCTAAGAGCATTATCTATTGCTCAGAGGGCTCTCCTGCCAGTTTTAATCCTCAAACAATAACTTCCGGTACAAGTATAGACGCCACTTCAAATCAGTTGTATGACAGATTACTTTCATTCAATCCTGGCGATGATGATATAAAACCAGCGTTAGCTAAATCGTGGCACGTTACCCGCGACGGTAAAATGATCACATTTTATTTACGTAAAAACGTAGAGTTTCATCAAACTAAATACTTTACTCCTACCCGTACTTTTAATGCTGATGATGTATTATTCAGCTTCAATCGCATTTTAGATCAAAACCATGAATTTCATTCTATTGCTGGCGTACAGTACCCTTTTTTTGAAAGCGTGAACTTTAGTTCATTAGTAAATGAAATTGAAAAAATAAACGATTACACGGTAAGATTTAAACTTAATAATTCCGATAGTTCTTTCCTTTCTAATTTAGCATCAGATTATTCCGTCATCATTTCTTCTGAATATGGAAAACAACTAAGCCAAAGTAATAAACGAGAAAATATTGATTTATTACCGATAGGCACAGGGCCCTTCAAATTAAAAGAATACCGCGCAGGTTCCTTTATTCGCTATTATCCCCACGAAAAATATTGGCGGGAGAAAGCCCAAATTGAACAATTAATTTTTGATATCACACCAAATAATACAAGCCGATTAACAAAATTATTAACCGGCGGATGCGATGTACTTGCTTACCCTATAGCTCATAAACAAATAAAGAAATACCCTAATTTAACTTTAGATACAGTAACGTCTTTAAATGTCGGTTATTTAGGCTTCAACACCAAAAAACCTCCATTCGATAACAAGCTTGTACGAACAGCTGTTGCCTATGCAATAAACAGAAAAGCCATTATCGAAACTATTTATTCCGGACAGGCAGATATAGCCAAATCTTTGCTACCTAAAAGTTCATGGGCATATGATGACACAGCAAGTGAACAAATTTATTCAATAGAAACGGCAAGAATTTTATTACATGAAGCCGGCTACCCAAATGGCTTTACTATGAATATATGGGCGATGCCCGTGCGGCGTGCTTATAATCCAGATGCATTGACAATGGCAAAACTGATCCAGGCCGATTTACTAAAAATTGGTATCCAAGTAAAAATTGTAAGTGGTTATGAATGGGAAGTATTCTTAAACATGGTCAGGCTAGGTGAACACGAAAGTGTTTTACTGGGTTGGTCTGCTGACCATCCAGATCCGGATAATTTTTTAACGCCTATTTTAAGTTGCGACTCAGCCGGTAAAGGCAGCAATAACACACAATGGTGCCATAAAGGTTTTGACAAATTATTACAAGATGCCTTACAGAGCAACAATATAAATCAACGAAAAAAATATTATGCACAAGCCTTAGCCATTGTTGCAGAAGAAATACCCTTATTACCAATTGCGCATTCTAAACGTTATCAAGCTCGGTCTACAAAAGTAAAAGGTAAATTATTAAATGCGTTTGGTGGCATAGACTTTAGACAAGTGAGTAAAAAATAACATGCTGATTTTTACACTGAGAAGAATTAATTTACTCTTGATCACTGTGTTATTACTGACCTTAGTTTCATTTAGTCTGAACTTTTTATTTCCAGGTGATCCCTTAGTTAACATGTCAGGGCGAATTAACCCAACTCCTGACCAATTACTGATTTTATCAGACCAGTATCAACATAATGCCAACTATTTCATCCAATACTGGACTTATCTCCAACATATATTTAAAGGTGAATTAGGTGTCTCTATGGCGAGTCACTTACCAATTAGCTCTGAAATAATAAACTTATTGCCGGCAACAATAGAGCTGAGTATGACGGCACTCATAATAGCAATGTGTCTTGGAATTCCTATCGGTTTTATTGCTGCTATAAGTCACAAAAAAATAACAGACAATATAATACTCACAATTGCAATGCTGGGGTATTCTATACCAGTATTTTGGCTAGCTTTACTTGCTATTTTAGTTTTTTCAATCCAACTGAATTGGCTACCATCAGCAGGGCAAATAAGTCTTTTATATGAAATTAAACATGTAACGGGAATTCAATTTATTGATATTATGCTCAGTGAAAGTGAATATAAATGGCAAGCATTTCAAAACGCCAGTTCTCATATACTTTTACCCGCGTGTGTTGTCGCTTTAGCTCCTGGCGCATTATTTATAAGATTAGCGCGCACTGCGATGATGGATGTACTGGAAACAAGCTACATCAGAGCTGCGAAGGCCAAAGGATTAAGTTTTTTACAAATAATTTACCGACATGCAATTCGTAATGCATTAATCAACGTAATACGTCATGTTGGATTGCAATTTGCAAATCTGATCACCTTAGCCATGGTGACTGAAGTCATTTTTAATTGGCCCGGTATCGGACGATGGCTGATTGAAAGCATATATCAAAGAGATTATACCGCTATCCAAGCTGGCTTACTGGTATTATCAAGTTTTATTTTCATTGTGCATATTTTAACTGATTTCATCTATGCAGCGTTAAACCCACTTGCACGAGACACAAAACATGGCGCGTAATAGAATATATCAAGAAGAAGAATTTCCCTCGCCACTCGTTCAGTTATGGCATAATTTCCGTCAAAACAAGGTGGTAATGTTCGGCTTTGGTAGTTTTGTTTTTTTATTTTTACTCGCCATATTTTCGCCTATCCTAACCCCATATTCTTCTATTCAAAATAACCTAGATCATTTATTAGTACCTCCTGCATGGGATGTAAATGGCGATGTCAGTTTTTTATTAGGGACAGATAATTTAGGACGGGATATGCTATCTCGTTTAATGCACGGTGCCTCTCTTACTTTTGGCTTAAGTTTTGTCGTTGTTATTATTTCTATGCTTCTAGGGGTGATCATTGGCTCCCTCTCAGCCTTAACCACAGGCATTAAGTCGGTCTTCCTGAACCATTTTCTAGATGTAATTCTGTCTATTCCTTCATTGCTGCTTGCCATCGTTATAGTTGCCATACTTGGTACCGGTTTAGGAAATACTTTATGGGCAATTGTTTTAGTTTTAATCCCTCAATTTATTCATATTACAAAAAATGCAGTAAAAGAAGAATTTTCGAAAGATTATGTACTGGCTTCTCGTTTAGATGGTGCTGGTTCCTTTAGAATATTAAGCTATTCTATTTTCCCCAATATCATCGAAAAAATTATCAGACAAGCTACTTTAGCGCAATCTGCCGCAATTTTAGATATTGCAGCGTTAGGTTTTCTTGGTTTAGGCGCGCCTATTCCATTACCTGAATGGGGTGCTATGCTGTCTAATGGACTTGATTTATTCTACATTGCACCATGGACTGTATATTTGCCTGGTTTAGCTATTTTATTTTCTGTGGTAGCAACTAATCTAGTTGGTGAAGGCATGAGACATGCGTTAAAACAGAGTAAGGAAAGCTAATGAACTTACTCGATATCCGTAACCTTTCAATTGAACTCCAAACAACTAACAATTCAATTCTTGCAGTTGACCACGTAAGTTTATCAATGAAAGAAGGTGAAGTAAGAGGCCTGGTTGGTGAATCAGGCTCAGGAAAATCATTACTAGCACAAGCTATCATTGGGGTTTTAGACGAACGTTGGCATGTTCATGCCGATAGATTTCATTGGCGTGGCAAAGATCTACTACGTTTATCTCCTGAAGAAAGAAAGTCTATTATATCTCAGGACGTAGCCATGATTTTTCAAGAGCCTATGTCATGCCTAGATCCAACCACAACCATAGGTGAACAACTAGCAGAAGCGGTTGATACTGAACAATTAAGCGGATATTTCTGGCAAAGAAATCAACAACGAAAAAACGCGGCTATAAAATTGCTACATAAAGTCGGTATAAAACATCACGACCTATGTATAAAAAGTTATCCGCACCAACTCACTGAAGCACTATGTCAACGGGTTATGATTGCAATGGCATTAGCAAAAAGACCTATGCTGTTAATCGCTGACGAACCTACTGCTGCCATGGAAACGACCAATCAGGGTCAAATTTTTCGTTTATTAGCCAGCCTTAACCAGCTGAAAAACATGTCTATATTATTGATCAGTCACGATCTTGAAAATGTCACTCACTGGACCAACAATATCACGGTCATGTATAGCGGACAATTCGTCGAAGCAGGTACAACAAAACAAATTTTCACCGAGCCATATCATCCATATACTCGTGCATTGCTTAATAGTAGCCCAAAAGCCAATATTGAATTACCTGTAAAATCTAGGTTAATGACCCTGCCCGGCAGCATTCCTATACTACAGCATTTGCCTATAGGCTGCCGATTAGGGCCAAGATGTCCCAGAGCACAGCAAGCTTGCGTAAAAGCACCAAAGGTAAGTAATTTTCATGGGCACCAAGTCAGCTGCCATTTCTCTTTAAAGGATACCTATTGATATGGCTGCTTTATTACAAGTATCTGAATTAAGTAAGTCTTATAAACTGCCAGGTCATTGGTTTAACCAGAAAGAAAGCATCGCTTTAGAGCCTTTGTCTTTTGAAATTAAAGCCCATCAAACATTAGCTGTGATCGGAGAAGCAGGCTCTGGTAAATCAACATTGGCAAAATTATTAGTTGGTGCCGAGATACCGAGTACTGGCAAAATAAAATTAAATGGCCAAACACTAAATTCAGAAAACTTTAAACAACGGTGCCAACATATCCGAATGATTTTCCAGGATTCAGGCACTACGCTCAACCCAAGTTTAACCATTAAAAAATTATTAGACGAGCCGCTTAAACTTAATACCAATCTAAATGAAAAAAATAGAAATCAATTAATAAGAGAAACATTACAAAAAGTTGGATTATTAACTGATCACATGAATTTTTATCCACATATGTTTTCTGGTGGACAAAAACAGCGGATATCATTAGCCCGGGCAATTATTCTCAAGCCTCAAGTCATTATATTAGATGAAGCGCTTGCTTCTCTGGATCCTTCTTTAAGATCTCAGATGATCAACCTTTTACTCGATTTACAGAAACAAATGGGATTGGCATATATATTAATCTCTCACAACTTAAGCATTGTCAGACATTTCAGTGATGAGCTAATGGTATTGTCGAACGGGCAAGTAGTAGAGTACGGTAAGACTATTGATATTCTGAAAAAACCAAAACATAAATTTACCCAAAAACTGATAATGAGTCAGCATTTTCAACTACTGCACAAATAATTATAACTTGTGATCGTGCCATACCCTTCATCCTGAACATCGTCACTCTTTCACATCGACGTGCAAGGATGCACTAATGCAGCGAAGGCTGGATTCCTTAGAGCTGCCATGTGATCGTGACATACCGTTCATCCTGAACATCAAAACATCCTGAACATAAAAAGGCTGCGAAATGCAGCCTTTGTAGTGGTAAATTTATTAGCTTAAATCACAAAGATTAATATTGTGTAGGTGCTTCAGTTAATACTTTACGAGTGATCTTAGCATCAACTTTCAAGGCATCAACATAACTTTGATATGCTGACTGAGCAAGTTCAGATGTTTGCTGTTGAGCTAAATTAGTATCAACAGTTTGCTCTCCCGCATTCACTGCTTGCACTTCCAGTAAAACCATATCACCGTTAGACAATGTCAGAGTAGAAGCAGATACAGTTCCATCTTTTGGATGAGGTAATTCAAAAGCTTCATTACTGATAATTCTGTCAACATCAGTACCTGTACGCGAAATACCAGCTTTTAAAACAAAAGCAGCGTTATTTGCAACTAATTGCTCAGTTAAATCAGTACCCGCTTTAAACTGCACTAATAAGTCATCAACCAAGGCTTTTGTTTTCTCTGTCGCTTTTTTTGCAACTAAAGTAACTTCAATTTGTTCTTTAACGTCAGTTAACGGTTTCACAGTAGCTGCTTGATATTCATTAAGACGAATAACAACAGCAAGTTCATCGCTCACTTCAATAACATCTGAATTTGCCTGCTCTGTTAACACAATATCAGAAAAGGCTGCTTCAATTAGCTTGTTATTATCAAAAGGTGCCGGATTACCATTTCGAGTTAACCATGCTGATGTTTCGACCGTTACATTAACTGCAGCGGCAGCATCATCTAGGCTATCAGGCAATTCAAAACTTAACTGTGCCATATCTTGTTGAAGTTCAAAAAACTTATCTTGTGCACGTTCTTGACTGATTTTGGCGTGTAATTCTTCACGTAAATCTACTAATGGTTTAGTATGCTCAGCTTTTAGATCCGTTAATTTAATGATATGAAAACCATAATCGCTAGTAACAATATCAGTGACAGAACCGACTTCACTTAAGGCAAAAGCACTTTCATCAAAAGCATCACCCATCACTCCAAGTTCAACCCAATCTAAATCACCACCTTTTTCACCACTATACGTATCAGCAGATAACTCTTTAGCTAGTGTAGAAAATTCTTCACCCTTCTTAACACGGGCTAAAATTGATGCAGCCTGGTCCTCTGCTGCACCTTTATCATCGCCAAATTCAACTAAAATATGAGCTAGTCTACGCTGCTCACTTTGACGGTAGTTTTCAATATTATCTTGATAATAAATTTCTACATCAGCATCCGTTACTACTATATCTTTAGCAATAAGGTTAACATCAAGCGCAATATAATTTACTTTTACTTGTTCTTGATTTTGAAAACGTGCTTGATTTTGCTGATAGTACTCATTAATTTCTTCGTCAGTAACTTTAATGTCAGCTTTGAATTGTTCCGCACTAATTGTAGCAAAACGAATATCACGTTTCTGATTTTGTAAACCAGCAAACATTGTTTCTTGATAAGGCAAATTGAATTCACTGCTAACCAAGGCTTGAGACAATTGACGACGTGTCATTTCCACACGTAAATAATCTCTAAAATCTGACGCTTGAAAAAAACCAGCCTGATTAATAATCGCTAAATAACGATTATTATCAAAAACACCATCAACTTTAAATTCAGCCATTTCGCGGATGGTTTGTTTTAAACGTCCATCTGAAACTCTAATAGATAAATTTTCAATATTTTGATCTATTAATTTTTCATTAATCAGATTATCTAAAACACCAGTACGAAAATTAGCCATATAATTGCTATTAGCCGATAGTGTTTCAAACATATTACCAAACTGCTGTTCCATACGGTTACGCTGTGCCTGATAAGCTTTATTGAAATCATTTTGTGTAATTTTTTCACCATTAACTTCTGCAACAGAAGTATCAACGGAGTTGGTATAACTACCAATACCAGCTAAAGCAAAAGTTAAGATGACTAGACCTAATATAGTCTTTGCAATCCAACCCTGTGAACCTTCTCGAATATTCTCTAACATCTCTTTCTCTTTTCTTATAATAATATCAATCGTATTAAGTAAGTTGTCATTTTCAAGTGATTCAAGATATCCAATATTTTCATTGTATACAATATTAACAACCAGTTATTGTTTAATTAATATCTTGGTATTGAAAATTCATCCTCACTCAATTCTGTCGACTAAACTAAGGCAACTGATATAAAAACACGACAGCAATATATTTAAGCACGATTTTATCAGATGTAATCCATTGCTTGAAGTTACATTTGTTGATAATTCAAAATATATTTTTATTTTGATAACAAAAAACCACCCTTAGGTGGTCTTTTCACTAAACGATGACATAATCAATTAAGAATTACATGCATCTTTTAATGCTTTACCCGCTTTAAATGCAGGTATTTTAGCTGCAGCAATTTCAATTGCAGCACCTGTTTGTGGGTTACGGCCTGTACGAGCTGCACGTTCACGTACTGTGAAAGTACCAAAACCAACAAGAGCAACTTGCCCACCACTTTTTAGTTCGTCTGTAACTGAGTCAATAAATGAATCTAAAGCACGACCAGCAGCCGCTTTAGAAATATCAGCACCAGCAGCAATTTTCTCGATTAGTTGAGACTTATTCACGGTGTATTCCCCTTCAATTGTTGTTGTTTAGCGCTATCATTTGTTGTAGCGTCCTGAGAAAGTTTTTCATTAAACTTCTTTGGGAACATCAAGCACCAAGTTATATAAATTAATATTAAGATAATTGTTGTTATTACAATTCTATCTCCACTAAACCCCATATAGCTAGTGGGGTTTAGCCTTATCAGCGCCTTAACTTACCACAGTTTCAGCGTTTGAAAAGAGATAATTACATTTTTTTGTCTTTTTTTACGTTTTTTAAAGCTTTTTATCAAAAACTTTCGCTTTTCCGGCTATTTACCCACCAACCTTCCATTTTTCAACTGGGTGTTCTAAAGCGATGGCAAGCACTTCATCTATCCATTTTACTGGATGTATTGCTAAATCAGCCTTAACGTTTTCTGGTATTTCTTTTAAATCACGCTCATTATCTTTAGGAATAATTACCGTTTTAATGCCACCACGATGTGCAGCCAATAATTTTTCTTTCAGACCACCAATAGCAAGAACTTCCCCTCGAAGTGTTATTTCACCCGTCATGGCTACTTCAGCTTTTACAGGATTACCCGTTAAACTTGATACTAGTGCAGTGCACATGCCAACACCTGCACTTGGCCCATCTTTTGGCGTAGCCCCTTCTGGTACATGAACATGAATATCACGTTTTTCGTGGAAGTCTTCATTAATACGCAGTTTAACTTGTCTGCTTCTAACAACCGTCATAGCAGCCTGAATGGATTCTTGCATAACATCACCAAGCGAACCGGTATAAGTTAACTTGCCCTTACCTGGAACCGATGCAGTTTCAATAGTCAGCAATTCACCACCAACTTCTGTCCATGCAAGCCCAGTAACAAGCCCTACACGATTTTCATCATCGGCTTTACCGTAATCAAAACGTTGCACGCCTAAAAACTCGTCTAAATTATCTATTGATATGATTACTTTTTTAATCTTTTTGTTGAGTAAAATAGATTTAACGGTTTTGCGACAAATCTTTGATATTTCGCGCTCTAAACTACGTACACCTGCTTCACGCGTATAATACCGAATAATACCGATAATGGCACTGTCTTCAATTTTGATTTCTTTGGCTTTAAGACCATTACGTTCTATTTGTTTTTCAACTAAATGACGACGTGCAATATTTAATTTTTCATCTTCGGTATAACCTGACAACCGGATAACTTCCATGCGGTCAAGCAAAGGCCCCGGAATATTCATGCTATTAGAAGTAGCAACAAACATAACATCAGATAAATCGTAATCGACCTCTAAATAGTGGTCGTTGAAACTCACATTTTGTTCTGGATCAAGAACTTCAAGTAAAGCTGAGGCCGGATCACCACGCATATCTGAAGCCATTTTATCAATTTCATCCAACAAAAACAGCGGATTTTTAACTCCAGCTTTTGACATTTTCTGGATTATCTTACCCGGCAATGAACCAATGTAAGTTCGACGATGCCCTCTAATTTCAGCTTCATCTCTAACACCACCCAATGCCATACGAACATATTTACGACCCGTAGATTTCGCGATAGATTGACCTAACGATGTTTTACCAACACCAGGAGGCCCAACCAGACACAAAATAGGTCCTTTTAATTGGGCAACACGTTGCTGAACAGCCAAATACTCCAAAATTCTTTCTTTAACTTTATCTAACCCGTAATGATCTTTATCTAACACTTCTTGCGCAAGCTGCAAATTTTTCTTTAATTTACTGCGTTTCTTCCATGGAACATTAGTCATCCACTCAATGTAGCTTCGAACTACCGTAGCTTCTGCTGACATTGGTGACATCATTTTTAATTTTTGCAATTCAGTTAAGGTTTTTTCCTTAGCTTCTTTCGGCATATGAGCTTCTTCGATGCGTTTAGATAATACTTCACCTTCATCAGGCACTTCATCCATATCACCTAGCTCTTTTTGAATAGCTTTCATTTGCTCATTCAAATAATACTCACGCTGGCTTTTTTCCATTTGCTTTTTAACGCGGGTACGAATTTTTTTCTCTACCTGCAATAAATCTATTTCACCTTCCATCAACGCCATTAAATATTCAAGGCGCTCGGCTACATCACAAATTTCTAACACTTTTTGCTTATCAATTAATTTTAATGGCATATGTGCAGCCATCGTATCGGCAAGTTGCTCAGCATCATCAATCCCCGAAACAGAAGTCAGCACCTCTGGCGGGATTTTTTTATTCAGTTTGACATAACCTTCAAATTGAGAAATGGCTGAACGCACCAGTACTTCACTGTGCTCTTCAGCACTTGCTTTGACTTCAAGGAATTCAATATCCGCAGTGAAATATTCATCTGTTTGCACAAACTTTAATATTTTTGCACGTTGCACACCTTCCACTAAAACTTTTACAGTCCCATCAGGTAATTTCAACATTTGTAAAATAGTCGCTATCGTTCCCGTTGTATACATGTCATCAACATTAGGATCGTCAACTGCGGCATCTTTTTGAGCGACAAGGAAGATTTGTTTATCATTTTCCATTGCTATATCCAAACAACGGATCGATTTTTCTCTACCAACAAATAGTGGGATCACCATTTGTGGATATACAACAACATCGCGTAAAGCTAAAACAGGGGTATCAACTACGCCAGATAATTCTTTGGTCATAGGTTACTCTCTTGGAAATTATTATGAGGTGAACGACAACCAGTACACATTTCGTTTTTCATTTTAATTGTATAATCAGTTGACTCTTTTATTCTATATGGGGATTTTGATTGAACTTTCAAGCTAGATTTAGTGCAGAAACAAAAAAGAGCCTAAAAAGCTCTTTTTTTAATAAAATATATGCTACTAAGTCAGCTAACCAAGTTCTTTCGACACCAACTCTGGCTGACCAAAGTGTTTATCTAAGGCTCTGTTCCATAATACTGTTGTCCCTCGATGAATCCCCTATTTTTAAAGGGTTAGGCGATAAATTGGTTTT
>JABSOJ010000083.1 GCA_013216005.1 Alteromonadaceae bacterium
TTTATGGGTAGTATTTTATATATGCAACATTAGTTTAATAAAATTATAATTGGTTATTTAAGTGCGGAACGACAGATGTATTATGTATTATGTATTAGGTATTAGGTATTAGGTATTAGGTATTAGGTATTAGGTATTAGGTATTAGGTTTATATCCAAACTACTTACTCTTATGATAACAATTAGCGAGAGACAGGAAATAGCATGGCACAAAAGCACATATTATTAATTGATGACGATCGAGAACTTGCCCAGTTACTTGGAGAATACTTAACCAGTGAAGATTATCAATTTAGCGCTTGCAGTGACGGATTATCAGGCCTGGAAAAAGCTTATGATGATGATATCGACCTGATTTTACTTGATGTTATGATGCCAGGCCTGAATGGTTTTGAAGTGCTAAAAGCCTTAGGGGGTAAACATAAAACCCCCGTTTTAATGCTTACAGCAAAAGGAGATGATGCAGATAGAATTCTTGGCCTTGAATTAGGTGCGGATGATTATCTAGCCAAACCTTTCCAAATGCGTGAATTACTAGCCCGAATAAATGCTATTTTAAGACGGATTAATATTGTAAAAAACAGTCATGAACATCCTTCAATATCAAGTGTAAATAACGTTGAATTACACCACGCAAGCCGAGAAGTATTTTGTCATAATCAAGAAATAGAACTAACGGGTACCGAATATCAGATCCTTAATTTTTTAATGGATAGATGCGGCGAAATAGTCAATAAAGAAATTTTATCAAAACAAGTGCTTGGCCGAACACTTACTCCTTTTGATCGTAGTATTGATATGCACGTCAGTAATATAAGAAGAAAACTTCTCCCTTACAGTCCATCAGACAAAATTAAAACCATTCGGGGTGCAGGGTACATTTTTCTTGCCGGAAGGACTAACTAATGAGTCAAATACTCAAGCAGAAATTATCTTCAATTAATGCAAAATTATTTTTTTTGTTTTGGTTAATTGCCATCACTTCGATTCTGGTTACCCATTTTATCTCGCTACAATTTGCTGAAGATACCGTTATTTTGCCGCCACATCCCAAAGAATCAGAACAATTACACCGGATAGCAGAAAAACTGAAAAGGATGCAACCTAATGACATAAAATCCTATATCAGAAATTTCAGCAGTTATAACAATCGGGTTATATTACTAAAAAACCTCAAAACTAATAGAATATTAAGCTCGAAAAACCTAAAGTTCAAAATGTTGACTGACTATATCCGAAAAAATAATTTTACCAGCGTCACCAGCGTCCAGTTCCACTATGCGCGATTAACAGGCCCTATCAACATTGATATCGGCTCACAACAATATCAAGTATACACCGCAAGAAAAGGCAGCAAACGTCATATGGGCCGGTTTTTAATGCACATTCCCGCCTGGGCTAGAATATTGACTCCTATCATCATTAGTTTATTATTTTGCTGGTTACTGGCACGAACACTCAGTAGACCCCTTTCTCAAATGCAACAGACAGCCGCAAAAATAGGAAACGGAGACTTATCAGCACGAGTTGGAAAAGGCGCACACCGAAATGACGAATTAGGATCTCTTGCAAAAAGTATCAATCAAATGGCGTCAAAACTGGAAGTTAGCTTATCCGCGCACCAACGCTTGTTAGGCGATGTTTCTCATGAGCTCCGATCTCCAATGACCCGGTTGCAAATTGCACTGGCTTTAGCTCACAAAGCCAGTTCCAAGCCTAGTGATTTAGAAAAACATTTGAATAGATGTGAATTGGAAGTAAACCGGTTAGACGATATGATTGCTGACGTTCTGGCATTATCCCGATTAGAGAATACCTTACACAACAGTCATTTTTGCCCAGTAGATTTAAGCCAATTAATTGAATTAGTATGTCAGGATGCTCAATACCTTGCAAATGAAAAATCAATAATCATTAAATCATCCAACCTGAAAGTGTGTATTGTTGAGGGCGATAACCAATTATTAGCCAGCGCATTTAGCAATATTTTAAACAATGCGGTGAAATATAGTCCTGAAAACAGTAATATAAATATAAAAATGACATTATCTAACAAGCACATAACCATAACAGTTATAGATAATGGCCATGGCGTACCAGAAAGTGCCTTACCAGAGATGTTTAAACCCTTTTATCGGGTAGCGGACTCACGTGACCGTGAAACAGGCGGCACAGGCTTAGGACTTGCAATTGCCAAACAGGCAATAGTTACTCACAAGGGAAACATTGAGGCTAGTAATAGCCCTGGTGGCGGTTTAGCAGTTACGATAACATTACCGTTAAAACTCATATAACTCATATAACTAAGGATGATAAAACAGTATGATTAAGAAATGTGTTAACCTGCTTTCGATTATCACTATTTTAATGACAGTCACAGGAATGTTTTCAATGTTAAGTGCACAAAGTTTTGCGCTTCCAACACAGGAAGCACAACTGGAAAAGCGACAATTACATGAAATAGCTGATTTTTGGAAACAAGGACAATTTAAACATTTTGCCGGAGTCAATGAATCGCGGATCAATTATGCGTCCTTTATAAATAAAAAAAATCCCCGTTGTTTAGTGATCTCACCTGGTCGATCTGAAGCGTACTTAAAATATAAAGAACTTGCTTATGATTTATACCAGCAAGGTTTTAACATTTATGTACTGGATCACCGCGGACAAGGTATATCTCAACGTTTGTTAGATAACCCGCATAAAGGTTATGTTAAAGATTTTGAAAATTATGTCATAGATTTACATACCTTTATAGAAACAGTCGTTAATCCAGTTTGCCGTAATGAATCAAGAAATACAGATCAAAAAATCAAAACAAAACCCTATTTACTCGCCCATTCAATGGGTGGAATGATTGCTGTACGATACATGCAGCAATATCCTGAGAGCATACAAGCTGCTGTTTTATCGTCACCTATGATTGCTGTAAACAGCGGGCCTATTCCAGCTTGGCTTGCCAAAGGAATTATCGCTTCCACACAACAGCTTAATCAATTGCTTTCTGATAAACCATGGTATTTTATTGGTCAAAACAATTATAAATCAAGACATTTTACCGACAATGTACTCACTCATTCATCGCTGCGTTATAACAATTTCGTTGATTTATACCAGTCTACGAATGACATTCAACTTGGCGGAGTAACAGTTCAATGGTTGCATTCTGCCATAAAAACCAAAAACAAATTATTCGAAGAGCTTGTAAAACTTAAAACACCTACATTGGTCCTCCAATCAGGGGCAGATACTGTCGTTGATAATTCTGCACAAAACGAGTTTTGCCGACAATTAAACAAACTTTATTCCCATTCATGCCCACAGGGGAAACCTGTTATTATTGCAGGTGCTTTTCATGAATTGTTTTTTGAGATCGATGAATATAGAAATCAAGCATTGAAGCAGAGTGTAAATTGGTTCAATAACCATTGATAAAATAAACCCAATTAGCATAAGTAACTGGGCAGTTTCGGATCTGTAGAAACTGTAGTCATAAATTGACCTCAAAAATATAACAGAACAAGAATAATGTACTGATTACTCGTCCTAATTCCAAAAAACCAAGTGAAGTTTATTGCGTCAATTATAAAACTTAGATCTAGTTTTTCATGTTATCCTACGGCATCATTTTCAGTTCATTCTATTTAAAATACTATTGATGATAGATTGCTTTCTTTCATTATTCTTCCTCATTGATAAAAAACGAATAACAATAGAGTGAAAAATTTCCACCTTAAAACATGTCAAAGAGTCTAACGGATGCTTATTGCAAACAATGTCTGTAAAAAATTTGGTTCATTTCATGCATTAGACAATGTTTCCTTTGAAATTAATAAAGGAGATATAGTTGGATTTTTGGGTAAAAATGGTGCGGGTAAAACCACGTTAATGCGTATTTTAACCACTTTTCTTCCTGCCACATCTGGCAAGGTGATGATTGATGGTGATGATATTGTTAAAGATTCATTAACTATTAGAAAAAAGATTGGTTACCTGCCAGAAACACCCCCCTTGTATGACAATATGACAGTACAAAATTATTTAAAATTTGCAGCTGAAATCAAAGATGTAGCCATTAATAAGCGCAGACTCCAGTTAGCTAAGGTATTAGAGGAATGCCAACTTGAGCATGTTAAAACAAAAACGATTGCAACATTATCTAAAGGCTACAAACAGCGGGTCGGCATCGCTCAAGCCATTATTCACGAACCACAATTACTTATCTTAGATGAACCTACCAGTGGTCTTGATCCCATACAAATTCAACAAGTATTAGCTTTAATCAAAAATCAGAAAGATCAAAGAACGGTATTGTTAAGTACGCATACTTTAGTCGAAATTGAACAGATAGCCCAACGGGTACTGATGATTAAAGCAGGTAAAATAATCGTTGATGAGCCATTAGATTTGTTATTAAAAAATAAAAATGACCGTCAATCACAGCCATTAACCTTAGAGCAAGTTTTTATAAGCCATCATCATGAAATGATGCAAGACAAAACCGAAGAATACGACCAAGCACATAAAAAGGTGACTTATGAGTAAAATAATTGCTCTGGCCAAAAAAGAATTGCGCAGCTCTTTTAGCTCACCTATCGCGTATATTATTCTGATAGCTATGCTATCTTTGTTCAATATTTTCTTTTTTATGATCATTGATCAAAATAGAGAAGCATCGTTAAGGGATGTTTTTCAAGTCATGGAATTTATGTTTATATTTTTGATCCCTCTATTAACCATGCGACTTTTTTCTGAGGAAAAATCAAGCGGCACAATTGAGTTTTTAATGACAGCGCCGTTAAGCAACACAATGATCGTACTAGGAAAATATTTTGGCGTGTTAACTTTCTTCTCACTGTTAATTCTGGTCACCACTATTTATTACGCCATTATTGAGTATTTCAGTGATCCAGACCCAATGAGCATATTATCAGGTTATGTTGGTATTTGGCTTGAAGGCGCTTTTTTCATCGCTATCGGTTTGTTAACTTCTTCATGGACACGCAATCAAATTATAGCGGCGCTGATGTCTTATTTCATTTTGTTTTTACTTTATTTTTTAAGTAACTTCACTCAATATTTTACAGGCAATTTTGAAAGCATCATTTTGCAGCTAAGTACCCGCACCCATTTAGAAAACTTTTCCATCGGTATTATTACCCCGGCTGATATTGTTTATTATTTAAGTGGCATTATTCTTTGCTTGGTTTTAACCCGACTGAGTATCGAAAACAGATTGTGGCAATAAAGATGCTTTCACTTAATAATGAAAAACTCAAAGCAGAAAATTCAATGAATAAAACGCAATTTTACCAAAGCATATTACCTATTTTATGTGGTTTTGCACTATTAACCCTTACGGTAGGGCTATCATTATTTTATATTGAACAACAATTTGATATTATCGGTAGTGCTCTCACATTATTAGGTTGTATTACATTCATTACCTTTATTAGCCTTCGTATTAAGAACACTCGGCATAAGCAATCAACAAGACTTTTAAACCTTCCTCAATTAAAGACTCTTACACTGGTATTAACCATTATTATCGCGAGTATTGGTTTTGTCGGATCAAGCAATTATTTAGCAAATTTCTCCACGCTTAGGTGGGATGTTACTCAAGATAAACAACATACCTTGGCTACTCATACCATCGAATTTGTCAGTACACTGACAGAGCCCGTTAAATTAACTGCATTTTATGTGGGCATGCCACCCAAATACCTGCAAGATTTATTTAAAGAATATGAAAGAGTATCCGCCGGGCTTGTTACTACCGAGATTATCGATCCTATTGAACAAATTGCTTATGCGGCAAAATTCGGAAATGTCGTTAGAGGCGAAGAGCGAAAGGTTATTGTTCAATCAGGCGATAATCGTAAAGACGTTGATTTCACTGAGTCATTTCTATCCGAAGAAAAGCTAACCAATGCAATAGCCCGTGTCAGCCGTCCACCGCGTAAAGTTTATTTTTTAACGGGACATGGGGAATATTCTTTATCAAATGATAATAATGTCGGCTTGAGTATTTTCCAACAATTATTAGCTGATAATAACATCGCCAGTAAACCCCTAATGCTGGGCATAAGCAATAATATTCCGGATGATTGTGACGTTCTGATAATTTCAGGTCCACGAAATCAATTAACTAAAAATGAAATAACAACCATCAAGGACTATTTAATCAATGGTGGTGACGCCTTATTTCTTATTGAACACACCATAGTAACAACACCGGAAAAAACGTTAACAGCAGATGAAAAACAAAAAAACCCAGCGTTAAACAGTATTCTTAATCATTGGGGCCTTAATGTTCAATCAGATATTATTGTCGATTTAACCAATCATGTTGGCAACGATGTCGGTAGTCCGGCCACAAAGAACTATCCGCGACATAAAGCAATTACTGACGGTCTTGATTATACCTTTTATGTGAGACCACGATCTATCCGCGTTTTAGAGCAAAGACGCCCAACAATAAAGCTTGCCCCTATTGCGTTAACGGCATCAACAGAAAATAGTTGGGCTGAGACCAACCGCACGTTAGACATACAATTTGATCAAGGCATTGATACCGCTGGTCCGGTACCATTCGCATATGTCGTGTTTGAAAAAGGAAAAGAGCAAGAAAACAAAGCCTCTGGTTCACAAGATACACGGCTTATTGTTTTCACTGATGCTGATTTCTTAACCAATGTTTATATCAATCAGTACAGCAATGCTCAAATGGGTCTTAACATTGTAAATTGGTTGGCTGACTTAGACTATAAGGTTTTTATTAGCTCACAAAAAATCAAAGTAGCGCGATTGGACTTAACCAGTAAACAGAAACGTCAAGTGCTGGTGATACTTTTTTTGATGCCCTTTTTCTTCCTAATAGCAGGATTAGTGTCCTGGTTAAAGCTAAGGTTCACTAATTAACCTAATAGTAGTAATTTGTAAGTAATACCAATTGGATTAGCTATGTGCAGGTTAAGTGTTGCTATGCCCATAATTCATTGTTTTATCGGTATTAAATTGTCAGCTCAAGATTTCAGCGCGTAGGATGGGTTAGCCGAAGGCGTAACCCATCAAAACACCAGCTTTAGTGACTATTATCAGATAGTTGCGTTCTACAAAGTGATGGGTTACGCCGTTGGCTAACCCATCCTACAACTATTAAGTGTTGCTGTTAAAATTTAAAAACCGAGAAGAACACATCCATGTAGATTTATTCAAACAACCCGTCGAACGTGGATTTATCCACGCATCACTTTAAGGCGCACATAAATGTGCACTCTACTCAGACAGCTCTCACCTTTTCTCCGTGCCTTTATTCCCTTAATATTAGAAATGGGTATAATAGCCAAAATTTCTTATCCCATGTAGGTTCTATGCTAGACGTTGTTCTTTTTCAACCTCAAATTCCCCCCAATACGGGCAACATTATTCGATTATGTGCCAACTCAGGTTTTCGCCTGCATTTAATAGAACCCCTGGGTTTTGATTTTGACGATAAAAAATTACGTCGGGCGGGTTTAGATTACCACGAATTTGCGGCGGTAAAACGTCATAAAAGTTTTAATGCTTTCTTTGAAAATGAACAACCCGAACGCGTATTTGCAGTTACTACCAAAGCAACAAATTATTATGCTGATGTTAATTTCAAATCAGGTGATTATTTACTTTTCGGTTCAGAAACCAGTGGGTTGCCGGAAGACGTAAGAGTTCAAATACCAGATGAGCGCAAAATTCGAATTCCGATGTTAAAAGATAGTCGAAGTATGAACCTGTCGAATGCAACCGCCGTTATAGTCTATGAAGCCTGGCGACAATTAGGATTTGGGAACTCAGTTTAAAGGATTGACTTCACGCTTGTCAGTGCTTAACAATCAACCTGAATCCGTGAGATGATGAGTTATTAATCTTTTAATAAAATCAACCCCTTACTTAAAACGACTTGAGCCCAAACGACTTAACAATGCATTTCAACGTCGTTTGGACAATCAAATTATTCCGCTTTTTGGTCTCTTGACAATAAATCAGCAGCAGCAAGTTTTACATTTTTATCGTTATAAAGTACTTGGAAAACTTGTTCAACAATCGGCATTTCTACCCCGGTTCGTTTAGCCAGCATATAAACTTCTTTGGTATTACGGTAACCTTCAACCACCTGCCCAATTTCAGCTATAGCTTTCTCTACTTCGGCACCACCACCAAGCGCTAAACCAAAACGACGATTACGTGATTGATTATCAGTACAAGTCAGCACTAAATCGCCTAAGCCAGCCATTCCCATAAAAGTAGCCGGATCTGCATCTAAAGCAACACCGAGACGGGTCATTTCAGCTAATCCCCGTGTAATTAAAGCGGTTCGGGCATTAGCACCGAAACCTATACCATCAGACATGCCAGCGGCAATAGCAATCACATTTTTAACGGCACCACCCAGTTGTACACCAATAAAATCATCATTACTGTATACACGAAAAGTTTTTTTACAATGTAACAAGCCTGATAAATCAGCAACAAAATCTTCATCCGTTGAAGACAGCGATATAGCGGTGGGTAATCCAGCCGCCATTTCTTTGGCAAATGTAGGTCCGGACAACACCGCCAGAGAAACTTTATCCCCTAAAATATCACGGGCTACATCTTGTAATAACCGACCAGAAAGATGGTCTAACCCTTTAGTCGCCCAAGCAATGCGTGCATCGTCAGCTAAAAAAGGTTTAATTTGTTGCAGCATAGTGCCAAAAGCATGGCTGGGAACAACAATTAGAATATTACGACTTGCCTTTACAGCGGTAGCTAGATCAGACTCAAGTTGCAGGCTGTCAGGAAAAGTACTATCAGGTAAATACTTTGCATTACTGCGGGTAACTGACATTTGTTGAACATGATCAGCATCACGTCCCCACAACAATGTTTTGTGACCATTTCTGGCCAGACATATAGCAAGAGCAGAGCCATAAGACCCCGCCCCTAAAACAGATATTCTCGCTGATTCATTCAAACTATCACCCATTACTCTATTTGCAACCGATAAAACATGCAGGTGTTAATACACGGATATAAATGCTGAGGTAACTAATATATACACCTGTCAACGCAACTTGTTCTTGCACTAATTAGCGATGTCTCAGTTAATTGTTTCTGTGATAATAACAAACTGTTTTTATATTACTTAACCGCTTACAAAAACAAGCGACATCAACTGAATAAAGTCGACAACATAAGTCATAAACAATAAAACTGTTTATTTATATAAATAAACAGTTAGTTATTCCATCAGTGATGGGTTAGCCGTTGGCTAACCCATCCTGCGACTGCATAGCGTTAATTACAACAAAACCCACTGATTAGTGTGTTTCAGTGCTTTCCTGAGCTGGCGCAGCTTTAGCGTCAGCAACACGTTTTTGTTGCTGTTGCACGTATGAAGCAAATAATGCTTCAAAATTAACTGGTGCTAAATTTAATTGAGGAAATGAACCACGGTTAACTAAGTTTGCAACACTTTCACGCGCATATGGGAATAATGTTGTTGGACAGAAAGCGCCAATAGTGTGAGCTAATTGAGCTTCTGGTAAATTACCAATAGTGAAAATACCTGCTTGTTTAACTTCAGCCAGAAATGCTGTTTTGCCTTCAATGGTTGCAGTAACTGTTAAAGCTAAAACAACTTCATAGGTATCATCTGCAAGTTTATTAGAACTGGTGTCTATGTCTAACTTTACTTCTGGTTTCCAATCTTTTTGGAAAATTTCCGGCGAGTTAGGCGTTTCGAAAGAGATATCTTTAGTGTAAACACGTTGAATAGCAAATTGTGGTGTTGGTTTGTCTGCGCCAGTTTCTGCGCCATTTTGAATTTCTTCAGCCATAATAATTCTTCCTATTTTTTATGGGCGTTATCAAATACTGATGCGCCGACTTATTTTAAATTAATTGTTTATTTACGTTTCTAACTTTACTTTTGAAATAAAACGTCTAACTGATTACTTGCATGCAATGCAAATAAATCATCACATCCACCAACATGAACATCATTAATAAATATCTGTGGAACAGTATAAGCACCGTCACTACGATCAATCATTTCTGATCTTAACGATGGATTTTCATCTATCTTAATCTCATTAAAAGCAAGTTCCTTCTGGTTTAATAATTCTTTAGCCCGTACACAAAAGAAACAGGTTGCTTTGGTATATATATAAATAACTGCCATGAAAATCCTACTGCTTAAACTTGTTAAATCCTTACCAATAATAACTAATTGTTATCCGTTATTATTATTTTGCTACTGGTAAACCAGCATTTACCCAGGCGTTCATTCCACCTTTAAGTAAATTTACTTTACTAAAACCTGCTTTTAATAATTGATTAGCAACTTTTGAAGCCGAAAGACCTGCCGCACAAACTACAATGATGGGTTTATCTTTAGACTTTTCAAGGCTGGCAAAGTCATTTTTGGCAATTTTTTCGCTCGACAAATATTTTGCATCAAGAATACGGCTAGCTTTAAATTCTTTTTCTGCGCGTGTATCAAGCACTAATCCATCTTCACGGTTAACTAAAAATGTTAATTCTTGCGGGCTGATTTGTTTAATCGGTGACATTTTAATTTTGATGGTAAGAAAAATAATCATCAAAAGAATTGCCAACCAAGCTGTACTAAGCACAGGTTGGCTCATAGCGAAACTAATATATTGATCCATAGGGTATACCGCTTTTATGTATATAATTACGTGTGAAATTTGCAACAGTATACAGATTAATAATCTAAACCCAAACCGATTAATTTTTTTCGTAATAACTGAAAGATTATTGTTCTAAATATCTACTGGACTTGTACGACTCAAAAATGCAAACTCCGCAGGTGGTATAGGTATAGAATCAACTTAACTCGTGTATACAATGACACTTCGTAATAAGTAATAATTTTCAAGGAAAATGTAAAATGCCGAATAAAAAATCGACCGTACTTATCATTTTAGATGGTTGGGGCTACAGAGAAAACACAGAGTCAAATGCAATCTATCATGCCAAAACCCCGGTACTCGACAATTTAAAGGCTAATTATCCCAATATGCTCATTCAAACCTCTGGCATGGCCGTTGGTTTGCCGGAAGGTCAAATGGGAAATTCAGAAGTTGGTCATGTTAATTTAGGCGCAGGCCGTATTGTTTATCAAGATTTCACGCGAATCACCAAAGCAATAGAATACGATGAATTTAATCAAAACCCTACCCTCTGCAACGCAGTCGACAAAGCCGTCGCAAACAATAAAGCTGTTCATATTTTTGGTTTGATGTCTCCCGGTGGTGTACATAGCCATCAGGATCACATTTTTGCCATGATGGAACTTGCACATAAACGTGGTGCGAAGCAATTATTTTTACACGCTTTTCTAGATGGGCGCGATACACCACCGCGCAGCGCAGAAAATTCACTTATTAAAGCTCAACAAAAATTTGACCAACTTTTTAATGATGACAACGAAGGCGTTGGTCAAGTTGCCTCAGTGATCGGCCGATATTATGCGATGGATCGAGATCAACGTTGGGATCGTGTTGAAACTGCTTATAAACTGATGGTAAGTGGTGAAGCTGAGTTTAAATATGATAACGCCATAGATGCGTTGAATGCTGCCTACCAGCGTGATGAAAATGATGAATTTGTTCAAGCAAGTGCTATTTTAACCGCCCAGGGAGAAACAGTTCAAATTAATGATGGTGATGCCGTGATTTATATGAACTTCAGAGCTGACCGCGCGCGTCAATTTACCCGATGTTTTACCGACGCTAACTTTTCTGCTTTTACACGCAATAAAACCCCTCAACTGGCAGAATTCGTGATGTTAACTGAATATGCCGCCGACATAAAAGCCAAATGCGCTTACCCGCCTGAAAAGTTAAATAATGCCTTAGGTGAATGGTTAGAAAAACATAACAAAACTCAATTACGGATTTCAGAAACTGAAAAATATGCGCATGTCAGTTTCTTTTTCAGCGGCGGCAAAGAAGATACCTTTCAGGGAGAAGACCGTATTTTAGTGCCTTCCCCACAAGTAGCCACTTATGATTTACAGCCCGAAATGAATTCTACACTCTTAACCGATAAACTAGTCAGTGCGATAGAGGGTGGTAATTATGATTTTATCGTATGTAATTATCCTAATGGTGATATGGTAGGACATACTGGAAAATTTGATGCTGCGGTAAAAGCTTGCGAAGCTGTCGACTCATGTATGGGGCGAGTAGTTCACGCGCTGGAAAAAACAGGCGGCGAATGCTTGATCACTGCGGATCATGGCAATGCCGAACAAATGGTTGATGAAAAAACAGGTCAGGCGTTTACAGCACATACTTGTGAACCTGTACCACTGATTTATGTGGGACGCGATGCAAAAGTTGCCGACAAAGGTACATTAAGTGATATATCACCAACGGTACTGCATTTAATGGGTATGGAACAACCAGAAGAGATGACAGGTTCAATACTAATGACCCTAAACAATCAATAAACTGACTCTTAATTTTAAATAATGATTTTGATTTTTATTCGATACTTATTACAACTTGATTTAAAGCTAAATTTAGCAGCTGGCAAACATGAGAAAGAGACTCGTGCTCTCTTCCCGGTTTCACCTGCCAAATTTGGCTTAAAGAGCTTCTGGATAGTATTTTTGCTGGGTAACTTAAGTTACGCAGCAAATACTGCGGCATTTGTCCCTTTAACCGAAAAAGACACCAATCAAGAATCAACAAACGAACAGTTAACCAATGTACAAAAAGAGATCGCCAAACAAAAAAAATCTATCATTAAAGTAAACCAAAAGAGAGACAATTTAGAAAAAGAATTAAAAGCTGACGATTTAGCCATAGCTAAAGTTGCTAAAGCGATAAACCTTACCCATAAAGAACATCAAATAACTAAAAAGAAGATCTCTCAATTATTCAAAAAGAAAGCCAAACTCAGCGGCGAAAAAAAACAGCAAGAAAAAATACTTGCCCGACAATTACGAGCTGCATATTCCTCAGGCCAACACGATTACTTAAAGTTATTATTAAGTCAAAAAGATCCGGCAACAGTTGAACGAACGTCGACTTATTATAAATACTTGAATGCCGCGCGCATGAAAGAAATCGACAATTTTCAAGCAACAATTGCCTCATTATTACTAATAACCACAGAACATCAAGAACAAGTCACCCGGTTGGAAAATTTAAAACAGAATCAAAAATCACAAAAAAAACATCTCCAAAAGAACAAAACACTCCGTGCTCAAACAATTAAGTTATTGAATAAAGAGTTACTGACCAATAAACAACAATTAGCAAAACTAGAGGCTCAAGAAAACAACTTAGTTAAAGAATTACAAAAGCTGATCGAAATTGCAAAAGCAAAAACCGAAATCGACTTAAATGGCTTAGCTAAATTAAAGAAAAAATTGGCATGGCCGGTAAAAGGTAAAATCAGTCATAGTTACGGCAGTAAAAAACAAGGCTATTTAAAATGGAAAGGTGTACTTTTATCAGCCCCTGTCGGCAGACAAGTAATCACTATTCACAACGGTAAAGTATTATTTGCTGACTGGCTAAAGGGTTACGGTTTAGTAACCGTTATCGATCATGGTAATGGTTACATGAGCTTATATGCTCATAATCAGGCACTATTAAAAGGTGTTGGTGATAGAGTAGAAACTGGTGAACCCATTGCTTTGGTAGGTCAAAGTGGGGGTCAACAAAAACCGGGACTTTATTTTGAAATTCGCCATAAAGGTAAAGCTAAAAATCCAAAATTGTGGTGTAAATAGACGGCTCTGTTCCATAATACTGTTGTCCCTCGATGAATCCCCTATTTTTAAAGGGTTAGGCGATAAATTGGTTTTTT
>JABSOJ010000084.1 GCA_013216005.1 Alteromonadaceae bacterium
GGGTTGGGATGATGACTATATGATGAAGGTACTTATGGTTGGGTTGACAATTGGTTAATTAAGACCCGTTTGCCCTGCGTGCAGATGAGCTTAACTTTACTTACAGAAACTTATAAACTAAGCTGAAGTTAATTAAAAGAGACCGACTCAGGTCTCTTTTTTTTCTAAAATATCTAAAGCGAAAACAATGAATAATCCAACAAAAATTTGTTTGCTGCTACTGGTTTTATTGACCAATATCTTTGAGGGTCATGCTCATGGAGGACGCCTGATGGTACCCGGTTATTTTACCTGTGAACCAAACTATGTCACCTCATGGACAGGACGCGTTTCAAAGTACCAGCGTACCCCTAATTCAGTGAGTTTAGAAATTGCTACCGATGCAAATACCGTCGAAAACATTCGCATTGAATATAGCAATACAGACGATTTATTATCACAGTTTTATTTCAACAATCGCCCGTTTAACATGCCTGACTGGAGTGAAATCGAGTCGTCTGAAGGAATGTTAGTCGACAAAATGCGAGTAACCGTCTGGTTGTGCGAATCTAAAAACATTAAGCCGCTGATAAATTGGCAACCAAAACAAAACTAATGACAAACAACTGGTAGAACAGGCTGCCCGAGCCTATAGTGGACATTTGCCGAAATTGTCCATTTATAGAAAATAGCCATTATCAAAATTTAATACTTTCATATTGCCCTTTCTCGACTTGGTGAATCATGCATTTCCAAGTAGTTTTGGTATCGATTTAAAAAAAAGCGAATAAATGTTATCTTGTTGTCATTACACATAATAAAACTAGCAAATTATGCAGATTCTTCAGAACAAAAAAATTGTTCTTGGTATTACTGGCGGTATCGCTGCCTATAAAACGCCAGAATTAGTCAGACGATTAAAAGATAAAGGTGCTGATGTTCGCGTAGTAATGACCGAGGGAGCAAAAGCATTTATTACACCACTGACTTTACAAGCAGTTTCAGCAAATTCAGTGTCTGACAGCTTGCTTGATACTCAGGCAGAATTAGCCATGGGCCATATTGAACTGGCAAAGTGGGCTGATCTGATATTAATTGCTCCTGCAACTGCTGATACGATTGCCCGTATCAGTAATGGTATGGCCAATGATTTATTAACAACTATCTGCCTCGCAACATCCGCTCCGATAGCAATTGCACCGGCAATGAATCAACAAATGTGGCATGCGCAAGTTACGCAGGAAAACATTACCCGGTTAAGCAACCGCCAAGTCAATATTTTCGGTCCGGGATCGGGTGAACAGGCATGTGGTGATATTGGCATGGGACGCATGCTGGATGTCAGTGAACTAGTCGAACTTACCTGCCAGTTTTTTAGTAAAAATAAAACGCCAGACGTTCAAAAAGCACAACAAAAACTCATAGAACAACCTTGCATAGGACAACATTGGGTTATTACCGCCGGACCAACACGTGAAGCCATTGATCCTGTTCGCTACATTTCCAATCACAGCTCAGGGAAAATGGGCTACGCCATTGCAGCAGCTGCACTGCAAGCTGGCGCAAAAGTAACGCTTATTTCGGGCCCAGTAACAATCAGCCCTCCTGAAAATTGCGATTTAATTCAAGTTGAAAGTGCTCAAAACATGCATGAGAAGGCGCTGGAACATGGAAAAAATGCCACTGTTTTTGTTGCTTGTGCTGCCGTAGCTGATTATCGCGTGGCTAATATTGCAGAGCAAAAAATTAAAAAAAGTGCAGAGACCATGCAACTGAATTTAATTAAAAACCCTGATATTGTCGCTGATGTAGCCGCTCTGACAAATAAACCTTTTACCGTTGGTTTTGCAGCTGAAACACAAGATATTGAACACTATGCGTTAGGAAAATTAAAACGTAAAAATCTTGATATGATTGCAGCGAATAATGTCGCTATAGCAGGACAAGGATTCAATAGTGAAAATAATGCTTTAACGGTATTTTACACTGACGGTAAAGTTGAAATTCCATTGGCAAGTAAACAAAACGTTGCGCAAAGGTTAGTTTCATTAATTCAACAGACTTACTTAAAACAAGTAAATTGAATATACTTGCATAACTTATACAAATTAATTGTACCAAACACTAATAGAGAACACGATTTATGTCGGCTAATCCAAAAAGTAATCGTAAACAACAAATTCTGGAAAGTTTAGCGTTGATGTTACAAAACAATCCGGGCCAGCGAATTACCACAGCTAAACTTGCTGCTGAAGTAGGTGTTTCAGAAGCAGCACTGTACCGCCATTTTCCTTCCAAAGCCCGGATGTTTGAAGGATTAATCGAATTTATTGAAGAATCTATTTTTTCGCGTATTAATTTAATTTTAACGGATCACAAAGAAGCATTAGTACGTTGCCATCATATTTTACACGTATTACTGGTATTTGCTGAACGTAATCCCGGTATGTGCCGTATTTTATCCGGCGATGCGCTGATGGGCGAAAATGAACGTTTGCATATACGGGTTCATCAATTTTTTGAAAAACTAGAATCACAATTCAAACAAGTTTTACGTGAACGTAAGTTACGGGAAGGCAAAAGTTTTACTATTAACGAACAAGCTCTCGCTAATATTTTAGTCGCTTTTGTCGAAGGAAAAATTAGCCAATATGTTCGCTCTGGCTTCGATAAAAAACCCAGCAGTAACTTTAATGAACAATGGCAATTTCTTATGGCAGATAAATAACTAAGCTATCACTAAGCCATAAGTAACGACTTCATTTAAAACATTTAAAAATAAAAACTTTAATCTCCAAGGACAAACAATGGACACCCTTTCACACCTTCAACCTTCTAACCTATGGCAGCTTTTTGACAAAATTTGTAGCATCCCTCACCCGTCAAAACACGAACAAAAAATTTCTGCATGGATCCAAGCATGGGCACAAGATCTGGGTTTATCAATAAAAGAAGATGAAGTAGGCAATTTATTCATTAAAAAGCCAGCAACACAAGGCATGGAAAATCGTAAAGGGGTTATATTGCAAGCCCACATGGATATGGTGCCACAAAAAAATGCGGATACCACGCATGACTTTTTAACTGATCCAATCAAACCTTATGTAATAACTGAAACTGATGCCAACGGCGATAAAAGTGACTGGGTAACAGCAGAAGGCACAACTTTAGGTGCAGACAACGGCATAGGCTTATCATCCGCATTAGCGGTTTTAGCAAGTACAGATGTCCCCCACGGCCCTCTTGAAGTGTTAGTAACAATTGATGAAGAAGCTGGCATGAGTGGCGCTTTTGGCCTTGAAGCTGGCTGGCTGGAGGGTGATATTTTAATTAACACCGATTCTGAGCAAGAAGGTGAAGTTTACATGGGTTGTGCGGGTGGCATCGACGCCACTGCAACATTCAACCTTAAATTTGAAAACACCCCGAATAACACCAAAGCATTTAATTTATCAATTTCAGGCCTTAAAGGTGGTCACTCTGGCGTTGATATTCATACGGGTCGGGCTAACGCCAATAAATTGTTGGTGCGCTTTTTATTAGAAGCCAGCAATGAGTTTGATATTCGCTTAACTGAGCTCAATGGCGGTAGTTTGCGTAATGCAATACCGAGAGAAGCTAATGCCAGTTTTGTTATTGCCAACGATAAAATTGCACTATTAAAAGAGCGTTTAGCAACATACCTGGCGACCCTTCGCCACACTTTAGGTAGCGTGGAAACTGACATTGATATGTTATTGATTTCACCTGAAGAGTTTGATCAGTGTTGGACACACGATACACAACACCAAATTTTACGTGCCTTAAATGCTTGTTCGAACGGAGTCATTCGTATGAGTGATGATATTGAAGGTATTGTCGAGAGCTCACTGAATTTAGGCGTTATACGCTGTAAAGGTCCAAAATTTGTCGCTCTGACTTTAATTCGTAGCTTACACGACGATGGCAGGGCAGAAACTCAACGCACGGTACAGTCAGTTTTTGAATTAGCTGGTGCACAAATTGTGTTTTCTGGTGCTTACCCTGGCTGGAAACCCGATACAAGTTCACTCATCATGAAAACAGTTCGTGATACTTATCAAGATTTATTTGGCAAAATTCCAGAAATAATGGTGATACACGCAGGCCTTGAATGTGGTTTATTCAAAACGGCTTATCCTCATTGGGATATGGTTTCTTTTGGCCCAACCATTAAATTCCCGCATTCACCCGATGAAAAAGTTGAAATTGCTACTGTTAACCAATATTGGTTATTACTCAAGGCAGTTCTGGCTGCTGTTCCGGTTGCTGTTCAGGCTACTATTGCGGAAGTAAACTAGCATAATAATTGAGGCTTTTGCCGAAAAACATCAACTGAACATCATAAAAACGGCAGAGTAAATATTAGCTCTGCCGCTCTTAATCATTTACATAATCAAATGAAACTAACAACTTGCCTTGGTCTTAGCCTACTTATTAGTAAGTTCACCCATGTTATATTCTTTTGGCGGAGTTGCGCCCATCAGATGTTCAACAAAGTAATCCCAACGTTTACGTATCATATAAGCTTCTCTTGAAAACCCATGAGTACGATTGGGTAATATTAATAAATCAAAATCTTTATTGGCTTTTATTAATGCATTCACCACAACTAAAGTATTATTAGGTGGAACGTTGTCGTCTAACGTACCGTGCGCTAACAATAACTTACCTTTTAAACTATCAACCAATAACTGATTGGCTTGATTATCATAGTTTGTGCTGCCATCAGCATTGGTTGTTAATAAACCCTGCCATTTTTCTCCCCAGGGATCGGCATAAGTACGGTTATCGTGGTTACCAGCACCGGAAACCGCCACTTTATAAAAGTCAGGATATTTTAATATGGCATTGGTTGAAGCAAAACCACCACCTGAATGTCCCCAAATACCTACACGGTTAGTATCAAGCCACGAATACTTTTCTGCCAATTGTTTAATTGCCGCCATTTGATCAGGTACGCCGCTGTCGCCCATATTTCCATAATAAAATTCATGAAAACTTTTCGAACGCATTGGTGTGCCTAAAGCGTCTATTTCAATCAAGATAAAACCTAATTCCGCCATTGCCTGCTTATCACGGCGAGAAGCTGAAAAAGATCGACTACCGATACTGCCTGTTTGCGGACCGGGATATAAATAATTAACAATTGGATAAGACTTGCTCGCATCAAAATTCGCAGGTTTATACATCAAGCCATGAATATCAAATTTACCATTACGATCTTTAACAACAAAAGGATGCGGAGCTACCCAACCTGAAGCTTTTAATGCTGAAATATCAGCTTGTTCAAGCGCTAAATTTACTTCACCAACCATAGATTTTATGTGCGATTTTTCAGGCTCAGTTGGTGTTGAAAAACGATCAAGAAAGTAATTTTCTGATTTACTCAACATAATACGATGGTTTGCTTGTTCAGGTGTTAACAGTGAAAAATTCGAACCATCCATATTTACACTATAAAAATATTCAAAATAAGGATCACCAGCTTCACGACCAGCACCAGTGAAATATAAAACTCGATTAGTTTTATCTATTTTAAGTAGTTGTAAAACATTCCATTCACCTTGGGTAATTTGATGTTTCAATTGTGCCGTATTCAAGTCGTATAAATATAAGTGACCCCAATCTGAACGCTGTGAAAACCAGATGATTTCATTTGATTCCGGTAAATACTGCCAATTAACTTTGCCTTTACCGGATTCAAAAAATGTACGGACTTTTTCATTCAGAATAATTTTGACTGATCCTGTTTCAGGGTTAACAATGCGCAATGTTGCCTGTTTGTGATCTCTGGTGACTGAAACTATTGCTAACGAAGCACTGTCGTCACTCCACTGGGCGTCAAGTAACTTCCCTCGACGATAAATATGATCAGTAATCGTTGAACGTTGAGCATCAGGAGCCATATCCAGACGCGTTATTTTTGTAGAGGCGATATCAATAATAATACGGTGCAAGGCAAACACATTTTTATCACCCGGCAACGGATACTTCCATGAATCTAATTCAGGATGACCAACCTTAGTGCTCACTAAATGCATATCACCAACTTCTCTGGCGTCTTGCTGAAAAGTTGTTATTTTTTTCGAATCTGGTGACCACAAGATAACCGGCGTTTCAAGACGGATCCAACCAGCATTGTTAGTTGCGTAACCAAAATGTTCACTGCCATCTTTCGTTAACTGTATTTCTTTATTGGTATTTGTATTTCGTACCCACAAGTTAAAATCTCGAATAAACGCTGCAGACTTTCTGTCGGGCGATAACACTTCATTTTTAAACTGTGGTTTATCTGATACAAGCTCACATGAATAATTACTTAACTGACAAAGGTATGATTGTTTTTCTATGCTGAACTCAATTGAAGTAAATTCTTTATTAAATTTGTAGCGTTTAAAAGGTAAATGATTGGCTTGATAAGTTTCGTCTTCATTAGACAAAGCCTCAGCAAGTGCCTGGTGATCAAAAGCAGGCTGTTTTTTCTGATGTAAAATATCAGCTACAACAAACTGATGCCCACCCTGAACAGGAGTTCGATAAGCCAACTGGTTATCATCCAACCACTTAGCGCTTTCAACCGTACCAAAAACTAATTTACGGGTACTGGCTCTCAATTGCTTTTCTGCCCGTAAATAATCTTCAGCGGTTAAAGATTGTTTAGAAAATTTATTTTTAGTACTACTCTTGGCACTTAGTTGTGGTGTTGGATCTGAGTGGTGCTTTTTAGTTGGCGTTATTATAACAGCACAACCCACAGTAAATATGGTTACAGCAATGAGTAATGTCTTTACTAAATGCTTTCCTGACTGATAGTAAACTTTCATTTTTTACCTCAAAATAGATTTCATTGTTTAAGGGTATACACCCAAACTAATTGGCATAATAGGTCTATTTTGGAGAATGTAGACAAACTAAGCAATAAATTTACAGTTCATTAAGTTGGTTGGTTGAATTTTTAAGATAAAAAACGAGATAGGTGAAACGCAGCGTTAACTCAACTGCGTTCCAAAATGTGCTTTTTTTTTGGGAAGGGGAGGTAAATTTAAAGCGTTACAAATTCTTCGGCAGATGTCGGATGAATGGCAATAGTATTATCAAAATCACTTTTGGTTGCGCCCATTTTTAAAGCTACGGCAAAACCTTGCAATAACTCATCGCTACCAAACCCAATACTATGAATACCAACAATAAGTTCTTCTTTACCAACGCAAATTAACTTCATCCTTGTCGGATCACGATATTCTTCAGTAAGCGCCTGATATAACGCGGTAAACTGTGAATTATAAACCTTGATCTGATCTTGACCATATTCAGCAATAGCCTCTTTCTCAGACAAGCCAACCGTGCCTATTACCGGGTGGCTAAATACCACCGTAGCAATATTAGTATAATCTAAATGCTCAAAAGGTTTATTATTAAATAGACGCTCAGATAAACGACGACCCGCTGCTACGGCAACTGGTGTTAATTGTGCTCTGCCAGTGTTATCACCAACAGCATAAATATTTTCAACATTAGTATTTTGATACTTATCCGTTGGAATAAAACCACGCTCATCAAGTTCTACACCGGCAGCAGCTAAATTCAAATTATCCGTCACTGGTTCTCGTCCAATGGCCCAAACCAATGATTCTACCGGGCCAATACTTTTACCATTGGTCAGATGAATAACGAGTTGGCCATCTTCCGTTTTTTCAATGCGCTCAGGCGTACTATGATTATGTAGAGTCGGGCCATGTTTTTCCATTTGTTCAACTAAGGTATCACTTAGCATATCGTCAAATGTACGCAATGGTTTTTCTTTACGAACAATTAAATGTGATTGCGTTCCAAGTGCATGAAATACACCCGCCAGTTCCACCGCAATATAACCTGCACCAACAACGGCAACACTTTTAGGTTGCTGCTCTAAAGCAAAAAAACCATCCGAATCAATACCATATTCAGCACCTTCAATTTCAGGTATTTGTGGACGACCACCAGTGGCGATAGTGATATGATCTGCGGTATATAAAGTACCGTCAACCTCAAGGGTGTTCTTATTTACAAAGCGGGCGAAACCATTAATAACGGTTACATTATTACTATCAAATCCCCGCTGATAGGCAGCGTGAATACGCTCAATGTAAGCTTCACGGTTTTTAACTAAAGTTGACCAGTCAAACGATTGCAAGGGTGCATTAAAACCGTAATCAGACGCATAACGTAAAGCATCAGAAATTTGCCCGGCATACCACATCGCTTTTTTAGGAACACAACCAACGTTTACACAGGTTCCGCCAATAGCTTTAGCTTCTATAATAGCAGCTTTTTTACCGTGTTTTGCCGCTCTATTCGCAGAAGCAATACCACCACTACCTCCGCCAATCGAAATATAATCAAAATGTTGTGTCATGTAAAAATCCTTCACGTATTTATACTAATTCAAAACATATGTTCTAAACATATGGGCATAATCACAATTGATTTCAAGTGCCCTATGTATTGAACAACTTAATAGAAAATAAATTTCATATTAAGAAGTAATATCTTCGTTATTGTCAGATAAATAACCATAAATAATATCTGCATGTACTGGTTTACTAAAGAAATACCCCTGAAATAACTGACATTTAAGTTCAGTGAGATAATCCATTTGTTCTTTAGTTTCAACCCCTTCAGCAATACAATCCATTCCTAAACGTTTTGCTAACACTAATGTTGCATCAACAATGGCTTCGTCAGCTTTATTAATACCAATACCAGACACAAAACTACGGTCAATTTTTATAATATC
Source organism: Alteromonadaceae bacterium (assembly GCA_013216005.1). GTDB lineage: Bacteria > Pseudomonadota > Gammaproteobacteria > Enterobacterales > Alteromonadaceae > JABSOI01. Next base: position 8,777 of record JABSOJ010000084.1, read on the forward strand.
CAATGGTAATCTTTTCAAATATGAAAGTGACGAAAAGCCCGTACCAAAATCATCCAGTGCTAATGTAATACCATTTTGCCATAATTCCCGCATAGTACTGATTGCTTTTTCAGGTTCAGATAACAATGTACTTTCTGTTACTTCAAACTTTAAAATATCACTGCTTAATCCATGCTTTTCAAGCATACCGGTAACGTAAGCAGCTAAATCATCTTCTAAAAAATGCTGAGCAGATAAATTTACTGACAAAAACATTTCAGGATTTAATTGATGCCACTTTTTCAAATCAACCAAAGCACGTTCAAGTGCATCTTCTGTCATTGGTATGATCAGACCTAATTCTTCAGCAATAGGTATAAACTCTGACGGAGGTATTAAACCTTCACCTCGCTGCCAGCGCATTAGCAATTCAACACCGATCATTTTTCCGGTGAAATTATTTATAATTGGTTGATAATGATTAATAAACTCTTTATTTTTGTGAGCAAATTTCAAATTTGATTCATTTTTCAACCGAATACTAATTTCAAAATTCATTCTGGGAGTAAAAAATTGAAAGGTGTTTCTACCTATTTGTTTGGCATGATACATTGCTACATCGGCATGTCTGAGCAATTCCTGTGAGCTTCCCGCATCATCCGGATATAAAGCAATACCAATGCTTGCACCAATGCTAACCACATTTCCCTTCAACGTTACTGGCTGCTCAATGACACTAATAATTTTTTGAGCAATGCTCCCAAGCTGAGCATTGCCACGGAAAGACTCTAGCAAGATTACAAATTCATCGCCACCGAGTCGGGCAACCGTATCATCAACTCTTAATACATTAGATAAACGGCGGGTGATTTCAACCAATAACATATCACCAGACTCATGACCAAGTGAATCATTGACCTGTTTGAACTTATCTAAATCAATAAAAAACAAAGCAATTGATGTCGATTTCCTAAATGAATAGTCCATTGCATGCTTAATACGCTCTAATAACAATGTTCTGTTAGGTAAGTCAGTTAAATGGTCGTAATTGGCTAAATAACGTAACTCTTTTTCTGCCATTTTTTGCGCTGTTATATCGGTAAAAACACAAACATAGTACAAACAATTATTCGTTACGTTCTTACCAACATTAATATTTACGATGACATGGAATTCTTCCTTGCTGCGTGTTTTTATCAGTTCTTCACCGCTCCAATGCTCTCCTTCTGCAAGTGATGGTAATAACAACCGATAGAATTTCCAACGCTGTTTATTCATCCCCAGAAAACCACGATCAAATTGAAATTGTTCTTCTGTCCAGTTAAACACATCACGAAAAGACTGATTAGCCGTTACCCGACTAAAATCATCATTAATAATTAACACCCAATCTTTTGTTTGTTTAAAAGCTTCGCCATAATATTGAGCACGTTCTTCATCGGCTCGACTCTGGGTAATGTTAGTATAAGAACCTGTAATTCTGGTAGCTTCACCAGAATGATCAACTGAGACTATTTTTCCCAAATCCTTATACCACAACCATTCTCCTTGTGCGGAAATCATTCGGTATGTGTATGAAAAATTAACATCTAAATCAGCCAAATTAATAAATGACAACCAATTTGATTCAAAACCTTGGCGATCATCAGGATGAATAAGTTCCACATGTTGTTCAAAACTATATGATGACGCTAAATCAACATAACCAAGCTCTTGTGAAATGCGTTTACCAAACATTAAATTATCTTGGGCTTGCCAATCCCAAACTTCACTGTTACTGCCTCTTAGCGCAAGCTGAAGACGATTCTCTCTAAATTTTACTTCTTCATGTGCTGCTAATAATAATCTCTGTTGTTTTTTTCTATGTAAAAACCAAAGAGCCAAAATAATAATAAATAAAATAGAATAAATAAAATAAGCCAATGGCGATAACCAGGGAATATAACTGACCCTTATTTTTAAGTTTATTGGCTCTGAATATTTACCCGTTATTCTTGATTTAGCTCTAATCGCTAGAATATGTAGGCCAGAGGGTAAACTTGGGAAAGTAATATGATTTTCAAAAGTGGGCGGATAATCAACCGTCTTGTGCCACATTAAACGATATTCATAACTGTTATTTTTACTATTTGAGAGAGTTGAAAAATCTATTCGAATACCAATATCATCGTAACCCAACAGTAATTCTTTATTCTCATCAAAAACCATAGGTAAATCTAAATCACGATTTACTACGTCAATGTTACTGATTCGTAATTTAGGGGGCTCGAAACTGACTGAATGTTTAAACGCTAAAGGATCAAAAAGACTAATCCCCTCCATTGAACCATAAACAAATCGCTGATCCCTTAGTTCTGTATAAGCACTGGAATTATATTCCATTGCAGCAAAACCATCATCAGTGGTGAAACTACCTATAAGATGGCTTTCACTGTCTAACATAAAAAGACCTTCATGCGTAGAAAACCAAATATCTCCTTCTTTGTCTGTCATTAAACTATAGACATTGTTATCTATAATAGAGTTACCTTTGTGATAAAAATATTTTGCTTCAAAATTCGGCAATGTTAAACCAACCAATCCTTTCGTTGGAATACTCAGCCATAAAATACCTTTGCTATCAATTGTCCAATTGTCAATGGACACATTCTCAGATTCTAATATATCAGGGTGTTTATATAACTCTGTAAATTCACGAGTATCGGTATTAAACCCCCATAAGCCATCATTATTTGAAATTAATAATAATTTACTATCAGGTAAATATCCTAACAATACCAAAATCTTATCAAATGAAACTTTATTACCAATTTCGGGCAAAGTATCAATTTCACCGCTCTTCAACGATATTTTAAATATGCCTTTCTCATTGATGGTCCAAAGAATATTTTTATCTAATAAAACGCTATATTGAGGCTCTTCAAGCAATTTATTTATCTCTGGTTCAAAAGGTAACTCAATAAGTTTTTCTTGTTCAACATCAAATAAACGCATACCAACATAGGTTGAGAGCAATATCTTGTTAGGAGACATTACTATTATTTTCGCAATTTTACTTTGATTGTATAAGCTTTTAGTATCAAGATTAACCAAAAACTGTTTTACCGTTTGTTCTGCTACATCAACTAAATTCAAACCATTAGCAGTACCCACCCATAACAAATTATCTTGATCACTATGAGGCAAAATAGAACTAACTTCGTTAGAGCTTAAACTAGAGGAACTATCTTTCTGATAATGATAATTTTTAATAATTTCTCTTTTTGGATCCCATCGATAAACACCAGATACATTTGAACCCAACCAGAAAACACCACTTTTGTCTTTTATTAACGTACTGATATTGTTATCAGTAATTTGCTCAAAATAATCACTGAAAGCAAATAAAAACTGGCTTTTATTATCAAGTATATTTAATGAAAACAACCCCCTGTCGGTAGCAAGATAAATTTCATTGCCGTCAGAAACAGTTTGCCATAGAGAAATATGCTCTATTAATAAATCGTATTTTGGTAAATTTACCTGACGCTGAATATAGGGTTTAATTTCCTCAACATTAATAGAGAAAAAACCGTCTTTCGACCCTAAATACAAAATGTTGTCTTGATTAAGATGCAAAGTATACGTTTTAGTCGCTTCAACAGGGTCAAAAGCTGAAGATGTTGCATTAGCATGAACTAATGAAGGTAATTTTCGCCACTGATTTGAATCGATTAAATAGGCAAAAATGCCATTTCTTGCAGAAATGTACAAAACACCGTTATGAATTTTTATTTGCGAAATACGATCTTTATCACCTAATTCAAGGTTTAAATCTAAAACTTGCTCATAAAAATTAGTTTTTTTATTATATCTATTTATAGATTTGGAAGTGGCAATCCAAATATCATCTCCATCCCCTTCGATAAAATCAGCAATATAATACACAATATTTTGAACAATATTTGTTGGAATAAGCTTATATTCATCTGTCGTTGGATTATAAGTATAAAGTCCGTTTCCAAAGGGGTTCATCCAGATAAGCCCCTGCCTGTCTTTCATTAAATCATTAGTACTGAAATTACTAAAATTATTATCAGGACCCGATAACTGTCTGAAGGTATAACCATCATAGGTATTAATACCATTTGCTGTTGCTATCCAAATAAAACCGGCATCATCCTGCACTATTGAATGAACAGTACTCTGAGAAAGGCCATCTTCAACTGAAAGATTGCTTAATAATAAATTCTGCGCTTCCCCCCTGCACTGAAATACAACAAAAAAATTCAGTGAAATAGATAATATGATTAATAATAAAACATGAAACAATTTTGACATGACTGCTCAACAACTCTATTTATACAAATATTCACCCAAACCATTAAAACTATTGAAGAATTTCATGTGGCTTCTTTTTAAAACCAAGCACTGAGTAAATGCAACTGCTGTAACTAAGGACAATCTAATGCTTTCTTGTGATCAGCGCAAATAATTATACTAAAAGCGTAAATAATTACCCCAATTAAAATAGAAATAAAACAGAATTAACACATGAAAAAGTTTATTATTTTTCGCAAAAAAATAAATCCTAATATTTAACCTTGAATAA
>JABSOJ010000085.1:0-11101 GCA_013216005.1 Alteromonadaceae bacterium
CCGTTATTTCAAGTGATGTTGGTATTACAGAATAATGAAAAAGGTACGCTTGAATTGCCTGACTTAACCTTAAGTCCGGTAGCTCAGTCGGGTAGTATTGCTAAGTATGATTTAACCCTGAATGTTGCTGAAACGAGCGAGGGTTTACAGCTTGGTTGGAACTATAAGACCGACTTATTTAACGCTGAAACTATTGAGCGTTTAGCGAAGCATTTTGAATTGCTATTAACCGGCTTACTAAAGCAACCCGAAGACAATGTGTTTTCAATCGACATGTTGCCGGCAGAAGAAGTGCATCAACAACTCATTGAATGGAACGATACCGCGGCAGACTATCCAAAAGACAAATGTATTCATGAATTGTTTGAAGCACAAGTAGCAACAAACCCAGATGCGGTCGCTGTCGTGTTTGAAGATAAGCAACTCACCTATGGCGAATTAAATGCCAAGGCTAATCAATTAGCACGCTATCTTATTGAAGAAAGACAAGTGACCCCCGATACCTTAGTCGGCATTTGTATTGAGCGCTCACTGGAGATGATAGTCGGCATTATGGCTATCTTAAAAGCGGGTGGAGCGTATGTACCGCTTGACCCGAGTTACCCCAAGGCGCGTCTTGAATATATGTTAGCGGATGCAAGTCTCAGCACGGTATTGACTCAATATAGACTTCAAGATGAAACGCCAGTCACGCAAGCGCAACGTGTCACTATCGACAGCGAAGAGTTGCTTACTCAATTACAAGCCTACTCGGCGGATAATGTTGTTATTCAAGAGCTGAATTCGAATCATTTAGCCTATGTGATTTATACCTCAGGTTCGACCGGTGCTCCTAAAGGGGTGATGGTAGAGCATTCAGGTCTTGTTAATTTTGCTTGTTTTGATCAGTCAATCCTTAAAATAAATGTGAAAAGTCAGATATTGAATACTTTGTCACTGGGCTTTGATGCAGGTAATGGATATTTATTTGGTGCTATGTCAGCTGGTGCAACGTTACATTTAATATATCCTTTTAATAATATATGTGACTACATATTGGAAAATGGTATTTCACACCTAGGGTTAACTCCTTCAATATTAAATGATTTAGCGCTAGAGAAAATGGAAAGTTTACGTTTTGTTATCTCTGGTGGAGATGAACTTAATATAAATGCGCTTGATAAAATAAGTTCACACACAAAGCTGTATAATGCTTATGGTCCTACGGAAAATACGATTGCTGCAACCTATTCTCAAATCAACGTTGAGCAAATATCAGGTATAGGAAAACCAAACGCTAATATTCAATGTTATATTCTTTCTGACAGCTTAAGCCTATCACCTATAGGTGTTGCTGGAGAGCTTCATATTGGTGGTGCCGGATTAGCGCGAGGATATTTACATAATCCTAAGCTAACTGCTAATAAGTTCATCGAAAATCCATTTTACGATGCGAACAATGCAAGTAGCAGCGAACGTTTGTATAAAACTGGCGACTTAGTACGTTGGTTACCGGACGGTAATCTAGAATTTTTAGGGCGTATTGACCACCAGGTTAAAATACGAGGCTTTAGGATTGAGCTTGGTGAAATAGAGCATCAATTATTATCATATGATGAAGTCAATGATGCGGTGGTGGTTGCTTTATCAACAGAGGAAGGTGATAAGCGCCTTGTCGGGTATGTCACCCATGATGATGCGGTGCAGATGTTGGATGACAGTGATGATGCACAGGCGCTACGTCATGATTTTATCGATTCAATACGACACCAGTTACAACAAGACTTGCCTGACTACATGGTGCCATCAGCGTTTGTGGTTTTAGAAAGTTTACCATTAACCCCGGGCGGCAAAGTGGACCGCAAGTCATTGCCTGCACCAGACATGTCATTGCAGCAAAAAACCTATGTAGCCCCTACCACAGAAACAGAGCAAAAGCTCTGTGAAATATGGCAAGAAGTATTAGGTATTGAACGTGTTGGTATCACCGATAACTTTTTTGAGTTAGGAGGGCACTCGTTGTTAGTGACAAAGTTGATTACTATGATTAATAAATCATTTGATATATTAATCCCAGTCAAGATAGCATTCGAAATACAAACGGTAGAATCATTTTCAATTGTCCTACAAGAGTGTGAAATATTAAAGGATATTGAAGGTAAAGAGGGCCGTTTTCCGGTTCAGAATGAAATATCGATAACAATTAAGTAGAAATTAATGTCAGAAATAACTGAAAATTCGAGCAATGAAATAAATAATGCTACTCGCTGCCCTCATTTGCGAGAAAAGATAAAAACGTCAGGCAGTTGTATTAAAACTCAAAGAGGGGCGCCGATATTGTACCGTTTCTCTGAATTAAATGAACATGTCGCAATCAGTCCATTCGTTAAAATGATGAAAGATTGGATGTATGACTTTGTTGCCAAGCCTCATGCCGACTTGGGGCGTAAAGGTGCTGTTTGTCCGTGGGTTCCACTTTCACTTAAGCAGGATAAGTTGTTTTTTGTTGAGATAGATCAAAACAATTTAACTGAAGATGAGATATGCCAGATCTTAATAGATTACCGTGATAAATTTTTGTCTATGGAACCAACCACAGGTACAAATTCCTTGCAAAAATCCTTTGTTATTTTGTTCCCGTTTCTTGGTCCTAATAGCTCAGATATAATAGATTCTGTTCATTTTAAAATGAAAAAAGAATTTGTTGAAAATAGATTGATGCTTGGAGATTTTTATGAGAATAATTTTAGCCCTGGATTACGCAATATTGAATTTAGACCTTTATGCAGCCCAGTTCCTATGTTAGTTATTCGATATATGGTGGAAACAGATTTATTTTTTCTTGAGAGCCCTAAACACCCTCTATGTGAGAGAGCGTTTTTTCTTAGATCTTATTTAACTGCGTTTAGAGGTCAAATAAGCGCTTCCAAAATGAATGATGTATTGGACTCCTTAATAAAAATTGAAATAGAACAGAGGAAGGCGAAATTTACGATTAATGAATAAACAGAAATCTTATTTTATTTATTAACTTAAGATATCTGATGTTAATGCTTGAATTTGAGTGCAACATTAATCATTTGTCTTTATAATCGTCAATAATATGTTTGCGTGTTGACAATATTCATAAATTTAACACGAGTGATGTGTACCAGTTCTCACTAGAATAAATGTCACACTTGTACAACCAAAAAACACAGGAAATAATAGAATGAGTGTTTTGATCGACCTACTTAATACACTAAAAGATATAGGTGTTAAATTAAATGTAAATGACAAAAAGGAGTTAGTGGTTAAAGGCGATAAAAATGCTCTGGATCAGTCCTTAGTTAATCTAATCACAAATTATAAACATGAGCTAATTGGACACTTAATCCATATTAGCAATAGAAATAATTATATTGGAATATCTAAGCGAACGTCATCTTATAATTTACTGTCTTTTGCCCAGCAACGCTTATGGTTATTGGATAAGATAGACGCCGATAGTGTCCATTATAATATGCCGGGTGCATTACGCCTAACCGGAGACTTAGATGTTGACGCCTTAACTAAGGCAATCAATACCATTGTAGAGCGTCATGAAAGTTTACGCACGCACTTTGCAGAGGGGGCTGAAGGTCAACCGTTACAAATAATTCGTCCTTTTTCGGTGATGGATGTGCCGATTACCGATATTTCTTTATTGCCTGAGGGCGAGCGTGAATTAGATTTAGCGGAATTGGTCTCAGCAGAAGCAAACAAACCGTTTGATTTAAGCGCCGACTTAATGTTACGTGCACAAGTGGTGAAAGTTCAAGCGCGAGCGCATGTATTGCTAGTGACTATGCACCATGTTGCCTCAGATGGTTGGTCAATGGGTATCCTCATTAATGAATTTAGCACGCTTTATAGTGCTTATGTTCGCGGTGAAGCTAATCCATTACCCGCGCTTGAAATCCAATATGCCGATTATGCCCATTGGCAGCGAGATTGGTTGCAAGGCGAGGTGCTTGATGAGCAGTTGGGGTATTGGCAAGCGCAGTTAGCGGCACTTCCAGTCGTGCACAGTTTGCCGTTAGACAAAACACGCCCTAAGCTACAGACGTTCTCAGGCGCTTCGCATCACAGTATTATTCCTGCCTCCATAAGTGTTAAGTTAAATAATTTATGCCAAGGCGTAGGTGCTACCTTGTTTATGGGCTTGCATGCCGCGTTTTCAGTTTTACTTGCACGTTATAGTAACGAGACAGATATTGTTGTTGGTAGTCCGATAGCGAATCGAGAGCAGGCTGAGGTGGCGAACTTAATTGGTTTTTTTGTTAATACCTTAGTGCTGCGCAGTGATTTATCTGACAATCCGAGTTTTAGCGAGCTACTTGAGCAAAGTAAGCAAATGTTATTGGATGCTTACGCGCATCAGCAAGTGCCGTTTGAGCAAATTGTTGAAAGCTTAAATCCTGAGCGTAGCATGGCCCATAGCCCGTTATTTCAAGTGATGTTGGTATTACAGAATAATGAAAAAGGTACGCTTGAATTGCCTGACTTAACCTTAAGTCCTGTTGAGCAATCGAATGACGTCGCACAGTATGATTTAACGCTCAATGTTACCGAGAGCGAAAGTTGTTTGCACCTTGGTTGGGAATACAATACGGATTTATTCAACGCCGAAACCATTGAGCGTTTAGCGAAACACTTTGACTTGTTATTAACGGGCTTAGTTAATACACCTGAAGAAAACGTATTTTCAATTGAAATGTTACCGGCAGCAGAAGTCCATCAACAACTCATCGAGTGGAACGATACAGCCGCAGACTTTCCGAAAGATAAGTGTATTCATGAACTCTTTGAGCAACAAGTACAAGAAAACCCAGAGGCAATCGCGGTAGTGTTTGAAGGTAGCCAATTAACCTATGGTGAGCTCAACGCTAAAGCGAATCAACTTGCGCACTATCTTATTCAAGAGAGAGGGGTCACCCCAGATACCTTAGTAGGACTTTGTGTTGAACGCTCGCTTGATGTGATAGTGGGCATTATGGGCATTCTCAAAGCGGGTGGGGCATATGTGCCACTTGACCCGAGTTACCCAACAGCACGTCTTGAATATATGTTGGACGATGCGAATTTGACCACGGTATTAACGCAAGAAAAAATTAAGGGTGAAACCCCGGTCAGTGATGCACAAGCGGTCTATATCGATAGTAAAGAGTTGCTTGCGCAGTTACAAACACACGCGACTGAAAATATTGCTGTCGATACACTCACCTCAAGTCATCTAACGTATGTGATATATACCTCAGGCTCGACCGGAAACCCGAAAGGGGTAATGGTTGAACATAGTGGTCTTGTTAATATGACTCAGTGTTTAATTAAAACATATCAGTTAAGTCATCGCGATAAGCTTTTACAATTTGCTCCAATCAGTTTTGATATGTCTGTAGAAGAAATATTTACCGTACTTTCGTGTGGAGCGCAATTGGTCGTTCGTACCGATAAATGGATTGAGTCTTCCTCTGCTTTTTGGGCGTTATGCCGTTCAAATGCTATCAGCGTATTAAATTTACCGACGGCATACTGGCATGAATTAACAAAAACGGACCTCAATATTGTTCCGTCCTCCCTTCGTCATATTTCAGTAGGAGGCGATAAAATTGAATCTTCAGCAATAACGAGCTGGTTCAATAACTGCGTTCAGCCCATTGTATTAATGAATGCTTATGGGGCAACGGAGGTAACCGTTAATGCATGTATTAGCCATGTTTCTGTAAAAAGTTTTAAAAATATTGGTAAGGCACTCGATAATTTGCAAACTCATGTTTTATCTACTGAGGGTCATTGTCTTCCTGTAGGTATATCAGGAGAATTACATATTGGAGGGGTTGGTCTTGCGCGTGGGTATTTAAACCAAGCCGAGCTTACCGCTGAAAAGTTCATCGCTAACCCGTTTTTTGACAAAAACAATCCAAACAGCAGTAACCGTTTGTATAAGACCGGCGATTTAGTACGTTATTTACCCGACGGTAATTTGGAGTTCTTAGGGCGAATTGACCATCAGGTTAAAATTCGTGGTTTTCGTATAGAGCTTGGCGAAATAGAGCATCAGTTACTCACACATGATGACGTCAATGATGCGGTGGTGGTTGCCTTATCCAATGAAGAGGGTGATAAACGTTTAGTGGGTTATGTGACCCATGGTGATGCGACAGAAATGCTTGTCGAAGGTGATGAAGCACAAGCATTACGCACTGAATTAATCGACTCATTACGTAATGAACTCAGTCAAGCGCTTCCTGATTACATGGTTCCATCAGCGTTTGTGGTGTTAGAGAGTTTACCATTAACCCCGAACGGCAAAGTGAACCGTAAGGCATTGCCTGCACCAGACATGTCATTGCAGCAAAAAACCTTTGTAGCCCCGACCACAGAAACAGAAGAAATGCTCTGCGAAATATGGCAAGAGGTGCTAGGTATTGAACGTGTTGGTATCACAGATAACTTCTTTGAGCTAGGCGGTCATTCGTTATTAGTGATGCAAGTTATCTCTAAAGTTCAGCGCACCGGTTTTGAACTTACCGCGAAGGAGTTTTTCTCAGTAGCTCAATTGTTAGACTTAGCCAATATACTGGATAATAAGTCAGATAAAGCCTTTATGGTATATCATGCACCAGAAAATCTAATACCAGCGTCTTGTGATGTTATTACCCCTGAAATGCTGCCTTTAATTACGTTAACGCAGAAAGAAATAAACCTTGTTGCATCACAAGTGCCAGGGGGGGCGGCTAATATTGAAGATATTTATCCTCTAGGACCTTTACAAGAGGGGATTTTATTTACGCATATGATGAGTCAACAAAGTGACCCGTATGTTATACCGATGATGTTTGAATTTAGTGAAAAACAGGTGCTGGATGATTTTATCTCAGCATTGCAGTTCTTAGTGTCGCGTCACGATGTCTTGCGTACGGCTATTTTATGGGAGGGTGTGAGTGTACCTTTACAGGTGGTTTGTCGCGCCGTTGATTTACTCGTGAAGTGGCTTGCCCCAACTGATGATGCTTTAGCTGAGATGACCTTGTTGTCGGGCAATAAAATGGACTTAGGGCAAGCGCCGTTATTGCAAATACACGCAGTGCAAGACTTGAATAGTGAACGTTATATTGTTTTATTACAGCTTCATCATATTATTTCCGACCATGTGGGTCTTGAAATCATTCAGAAAGAGCTCTCACAGTACCTTCAAGGCGGTAGCGATACATTATTGCCAAGCTTGCCTTATCGGGAGTTTATTGCGCACACCTTAGCGCAAAGTAAACAAAATAACGCAAAGGAATTTTTCTCAGACTTACTTGGTGATGTAGAAGAGCCAAGTTTGCCGTTTAATTTGACCGATGTTCAAGGGGATGGCTCGACGATAATAGAGCAAAGATCTTTAGTGCCGGTGGCAATATCCGCTGAAATACGTCGCTTGTCAAAAACGTTAAAAATCAGTCCAGCGAGTGTTTTTCATAGTGCGTATGGTATGTTGATTGCGTCTTGTAGCGGTAGAGAGGATGTTGTTTTTGGTACGGTTATGTCAGGCCGTTTACAGGGGCTTGAAGGCGCTGAACGTATGTTAGGGGTCTTTATTAATACCTTGCCATTGCGTACCAGAATTAAAGGTAAAGGGGTCAGGGATTATGTTTCGTTGACGCATAAGCTGTTACAAGACTTATTGCCTTTTGAACAAACCTCTTTAGCCTTTGCCCAAAGCTGTAGTGCTTTATCAAATGACACGCCTTTGTTTAGTGCAATGCTGAATTATCGTCATTCACACACAAACGAAGAAACGACAAAAGATGAAGCAACGAATGATTCAGTAATTATGTTAAGCGCTAAAGAGCGTACTAATTATCCTTTTACTTTGAACGTTGATGATTTAGGGAGTGGTTTTTCTTTAGACTTTCAACTGGATTCATCAATCGATATAGCTCAAGTGATGAGTTATATGCAACAAGCGCTGAAAGAGTTAGTGCATCATTTACAGTATTCACCAGAAAGTTTGGTTGAGACGTTATCTATATTACCGGCAGAAGAAGTACATCTGCAGTTGGTGGAATGGAACGATACCGCAGCAGACTTTCCACAAGATAAATGCATTCATGAATTGTTTGAAGCACAAGTCGAAATAAACCCTGATGCGATTGCTGTCGTGTTTGAAGATAAGCAACTAACCTATGGCGAATTAAATGCTAAAGCCAATCAGTTAGCACGCTACCTTATCGAAGAAAGACAAATCACCCCCGATACCTTAGTAGGCATTTGTATTGAGCGCTCGCTTGATATGATAGTCGGCATTATGGCTATCTTAAAAGCGGGCGGAGCGTATGTACCGCTTGAACCGAGTTATCCCAAAGCCCGCCTTGAATATATGTTAGCGGATGCAAGTCTCAGCACAGTACTGACTCAAAGTAGTCTTCAAGGTGAAACGCCAGTCACACAAGCACAAAGTGTGCACATCGACAGCGATGAGCTACTTACTCAATTACAAGGCTACCCAGCAGATAATGTTACTGTTCAAGAGCAGAATTCGAATAATTTGGCGTATGTGATTTATACTTCGGGCTCGACCGGCAATCCTAAAGGTGTGATGGTCGAGCATCAAGCCTTATATAATCGTATCGATTGGATGCATAAGCAGTATGGTTGCACACCACAAGATAAGATTTTGCAAAAAACACCGTTTAGTTTTGACGTGTCGGTTTGGGAGTTCTTTTGGCCGTTGTCGGCCGGTGCCAAACTTGTTTTTGCTGCACCAGAGGGGCATAAAGATGTTAGCTATTTAACGCAGCTTATTCAGGCCCAAGATATTACTAAATTGCATTTTGTGCCGTCCATGTTAACTAGCATGTTAACGAGCAATGAATTCACTAAGTGCTATTCCTTACGACAAGTTTTTTGTAGTGGTGAAGCGCTGCAAATTCAGCATGTAGAATCGTTTTCCTCAGTATTACCTGAAACTGAGTTGCATAACTTATACGGACCTACTGAGGCCGCTATTGATGTCAGCTATTGGGATTGCAAACAAAACAACTCCGAAATAGTGCCAATAGGTAAACCAATTGATAATATTCAATTGTATATTTTATCGAGAGCCCTGAATGTGCAACCAATTGGTGTGCCGGGAGAGCTTCACATTGGTGGCGTAGGTCTTGCGCGTGGTTATTTAAATCAAGCAGAGTTAACCGACGAAAAATTTATCCTTAATCCATTTTACGATGCGAACAATCCAAGTAGCAGCGAACGTTTGTATAAAACCGGCGACTTAGTGTGTTGGTTGCCGGACGGTAATTTAGAATTCTTAGGGCGTATTGACCACCAAGTCAAAATCCGCGGCTTTAGGATTGAGCTTGGCGAAATAGAGCATCAATTATTATCACATGACGAGGTCAATGATGCGGTGGTGGTTGCATCAGAGCATAAGGAAGGTGATAAGCGCTTAGTTGCCTATGTTACGCATGATGATGCTGATAAGATGTTATTGGCCGATGATAGCCAAACACGTCGCCACGACTTCATCGAATCACTTCGTCAGCAGTTAGCAAATGATTTGCCTGACTATATGGTGCCGTCAGTGTTTGTGGTTTTAGAAAACTTGCCATTAACGCCTAACGGTAAAGTGGACCGTAAAGCATTGCCTGCACCAGACCTGTCTTTGCAGCAAAAAACCTATGTAGCCCCGACTACAGAAACGGAAGAAGTCTTATGTGAGCTATGGCAGGCAATATTAGGCGTTGAGCGAGTTGGTGTCACCGATAACTTCTTTGAATTAGGCGGGCATTCTTTATTAATCACTAAGTTACTTATAGAAATAAACAAAACATTCGATATAAATTTATCAATGAAACAAGTATTTACCCAGCAGACCGTGTCGGAATTATATCCGTTAATCAATAGTGAAAGAACATTTATGAACGGGATTAATGCTAATCAGAGCAATCAAGCAGCAGAGAAAAGCGAGGAAGCAGTGTGGGAAATTTAATGTTCAAGACGCAATTATTACATTTGATAGAGCTAGGGATCACTTTTGATGTATCACATGACAAGTTACAGGTAAAGGGTGATCTGACTAAACTTGATGATAATTCAAAAGCAACTCTCTTTTGCCAAGCAACGTTTATGGGTACTGGACATTATATACCATTCTATTTAGACTATCTTACTTATCATTAAGCCGTCTAGTCATAAACCGTCCATAAGTGGACAGTCTATTTTATCAAAAGTGTTCTATAACCGGACACATATTTTCTGCCATATAAAACAAAACAAGATAAGCTCATGTTTTATATGTGATTTTAGTTGTGGCACAAGTCTTGTATTCACTTATGATAATTAATACAAATAAGTACGATCAAGCTAACCGCCAATTAGTAGAAAAACTCAACTGATAACTTAAATAAATAACTTAAATGGATAACTTATATGAATAATGTCGATGGATAAGAAAATAAGCCGAACTTGGCAACAAAAGACATTAAAACCTACCCTATTCGGTCTGCTTATTTTTTGCGTAGTGGCCGCGGCTTATAGTGTGAGTCAAGCAAGTACCGGTGGGCGTAGTCATAACGTAGCGCTAAACAGCGTAACGATTAGTCCAGTAATACAAGGCGTCTTTGTTGATGCATTAAGCTTGCGTGGTCAAGTACTACCAAAAACAACCATTTACCTTGATACCACAACAGGTGGTCAGGTCGAACAACGTTTAGTAGAGCAAGGCGAATTTGTCGAAAAAGGACAACCATTGGTACGCTTGAGCAATACAAACTTACAACTCGATGTAATGGGCCGTGAAGCACAAGTGACTGAACAGCTAAATTTTCTCCGTAATACCCAAATGAACATGGCAACGAGTCGATTAAATTTACGCCGTGATTTGTTGGAAATTGAATTACAAATTAGTCACTTACAACGACGTTCAAAACAATCATCTATGTTAGTCAATAAGGGGCTGTTGGCGAAGGACAGTCTCACAGAAATAGGGGATAACCTAAGCTACTACCAAGCGAGGAAAGCGCTGACCATAGAACGTCAAGAACAAGAAAATAGCATACGTAAAGTACAGGTTAAACAACTGGAGGAAAGCGCATTAATGTTAGAAAAAAACCTC
>JABSOJ010000085.1:11201-13322 GCA_013216005.1 Alteromonadaceae bacterium
AAGAACAAGAAAATAGCATACGTAAAGTACAGGTTAAACAACTGGAGGAAAGCGCATTAATGTTAGAAAAAAACCTCCTGTTTGCCCGCAACAATTTAGACAACTTGCTATTTAAAGCTCCTGTTTCTGGTTATTTAAGTGAGCTAAATGTTGAGATTGGTGAATCAAAAGAACGTGGTGCACGCCTCGGACAAATAGATATTCCCAATGAATATAAATTAGTCATCCTGCTTGATGAATTTTATTTAAATCAAGTACACCGCGATTTGGTCGTTAAGGTCGAACTCGAAACAGGCCCTATCATGGCTAAGGTTAGCAAAATTGATAGTCGAGTTAATCAATCACAATTTCAAATTGAAGTTGACCTGCCGACAAACGTCAGCAACATAAAACGTGGCCAAAGCATTGATATTAAATTGATGTTAGGTGGTAACAAAGAGCAAGCTTTACTGCTTAAGCGTGGCGCATTTTTTGCCAGTAGTGGCGGCAATTGGGCTTATGTACTAACAGCAGAGGGTAATAAAGCCATTCGACGTAACATTAACTTAGGTAAAAAGAATAAAGACTATTTTGAAATAGTGTCAGGCTTGTCATTAGGTGAAAAAGTGATCACCTCAAGCTATGGCAACTTTGATAAAGCGCAACAACTGCAATTAAATTAATGCTTAAAATAACGATTAAAATAAATTTAACTTTCTGGAACTTGAATTACATGACATTAATGGAATAACAATAATGATTAACATAACTAACTTGAACCGAATTTTCCGTACCTTAGATTTAGAAACCGCCGCACTGAGCAATATAAACTTAACCGTCAACGAAGGTGAGTTTGTCGCGATTATGGGCCCGTCTGGTTGCGGGAAATCAACCTTGTTATCGATATTAGGTATGCTCGATTCTCCTACAAGCGGTAGTTTTGAATTCGCTGGTAGCAATATTGCCGCTTATAACGAAAAACAACTTGCCCAGTTACGTAAAACTTCAATTGGTTTTGTCTTTCAAAGTTTTAATTTAATTGATGAACTCACTGTCTTTGAAAATGTAGAGCTGCCGCTGCAATATCAAAAAATTAGCAAGGGTGAGCGTAAAGAGCGTGTTGAAGCTATTTTAAAACACCTTGCTATTGACCATAGAGCAGAGCACTTACCTCAACAACTTTCAGGCGGTCAACAACAACGTGTGGCCGTTGCGCGTGCTTTAGTTGGTAATCCAAAACTGATTTTAGCGGATGAGCCTACGGGTAACTTAGACTCAAAAAATGGTGATGATGTTATGGCAATGTTACGTGAGCTAAATAAAGCAGGCACCACGGTAATTATGGTCACTCACTCAGAAAAAGAAGGTAATTACGCCGACCGCATAGTGCGATTATTAGATGGTCAAATCATGTTAGATAAAGCCAATAAAACATTTATACCCGCAAGGTTATCAACCGATATGCCGGCAGAGGTTGCTTAACATGATAGTTAATTATTTTGTCAGCGCACACCGTGCGATAAAAAAAGACAAACAACATTTTTTTCTTAATGTTATCGGTTTTAGTATTGGTATTGCTGCAGCCATTTTAATGGCATTATTTGCCCAGCATGAGTTGTCTTATGATAAATATCAGCCAGACAGCGAACGTGTATACCTTGCGCACACTGATTATACCTCAGTAGGATTACAGGCAATTGTACTGAGTAGTTATGAAAATGCTAATACATTTAAAAGCCATAGTCAGGTCGAAGATATATTTAAACTATCAGAGACGGGTTCCCTTAGTCACTTGGAGCAAGGGGTGAGTGAACTAGTAAAAGTGGGCGGTAATGATTATCCGCTGAACAATTTTTATACTGCAACCGCTAACATTCTCGATTTTATTGCTTTAGATAGTATTGCCGGAGATATCACTCAGGCCTTAAGCCAGCCAAATCAATTGGTATTAAGTAAATCTGAGGCAATACGCTTGTTTGGCGAGTCACAGGTGGTTGGTCGTACCTTAATACATGAACAAGGCCAATATCGTATTGGTGCGGTTTTTGATGATTTACCACAAAATACTCATGTTAAGTTTGATAGCTTAATACGTATGACAGATAAGGTTGCTAATAAGGGTAGTGGTTATGCTTATTATAA